>JAEYUU010000036.1 GCA_023429545.1 Verrucomicrobiota bacterium | reverse complement strand
AAGAGGGGGAGAGAGGCAAGTTCCATCACTTTGGCTTGGAACCAAATGGGAAGGCAGGCGGTGTGGGCGGGAGGTGTGCTAAGCTGCTGGGCAAGGCTGAGGACCACGGTGGGTACCCGGGAGACATCCCCCTGCCCGATACGATTGACGGTGACGCTCTGCGCCACTTGATACCCGAGTCCGCGCACCGTGCCTCCGAGATGGGCTAGCATCTGGGGACCGAGTTCAACCATGAGTCCACGATGCCTGCCACCTTCAAGGGCAATCCATTGCGTCTCCGGTCGCACCTTTGAGGCGACCACAAGCTGCTCCGAGGAAATACGCATATGGCCATCCGAACTTGCGAAGACCAGGCGCCCGGTAAAGCTGATGGCCATGACCGTAGACTCAGAGGAAATCCCGAACTCCAGACGGGTGTCTCGACCCGCCTGAAACTGCCAGATGCGGATGCGAAATCCGTCCGCACGCAAGTCACCGTGAAGGGTGGTGGGGCGGAAGGAGGTGGCCGTCATGGCGCTGCGATAAAGCTCCTGAGACGCAATTGCAATAACAAACCCGCATCTTCCGCGAATTTCAGTTCAAGAGACGCACAACCGAACCCTTCCGATTCCCCAATGCGGCAAGCTTCCCGCCCCTCATTCCCCTCTCACGGCTTCGGGAGAGGGAAGTTGTGTCACCAGAATCCCCACTGCTTCGTGCTCACCACATACATCCCCAGCAGCAGGTTCGCCACGGCATGCATCAGGACACAGGCAGCGAGGCTCTTTGTCCGCACAGCGACGAAGTACACCAGGCAGCCCCAGAGCAGAGCGCCGAGGTAATCGACAGGATGGTGGGCGATGACCACCCCGGCGGTCACAATGCCGAAGGAGAGCCACGTGTGTGTGCCGAAGGGTACCTTCCGGAAATCATCACCATCCGCCACGAGGTAACGCATGAGGAAGCCGCGCCAGAAGATTTCCTCCACGAGCGGCACGATCGCCACGAGACGGATGAAACGCATGGCCATGGCCGCAGCATACCAGAAGGGCTCGCTCTGGAAGAAGCTGGGATCAAAACCATCCTTGCGCTCCGCGATGCCGAGCCATTCGTACCATCCAGGGATGGTATGGCCTGAAGCAAAGAGCTTCTGCCACGCAAAAGCAGGAAGGCACCACAAGACGATGCCCACCGCACCGAGCAATGCTGCGAGGCCAAACCCCCGCCACGGACGAAACTGGTAGTGTCTCCAGCCCAGAGCAAGCACCGCACCGACCACAACCGTCTGCAGGGGATACACCCACTGCTCCGGCGAATGCCGCCACCAGGGAAGATCGGGATTCTCGACGCCCACCGCCGCGGGCACCGCATTCAGCAGCATGAAGAGCGCCAGCGGCAGCACGTGTGCCACCGCCGGAGATCGCATGGCGGAGAGGGAGACTTGAGGCATGCCGTGAAGCGAACGATGAGTGGCTACGCGGCATGCCCGGACAATCAAGCGTGATTGCGTGACTTCACGAACTCTTCCATGCCGTCCATGGCTTTCACGAGGAGGTCGGGCGCTGTGGCGTAACAGCAGCGCACGCAGAGCTCACCACTGGGTCCGAAGGCACTGCCGGGGACCACGGCGATGCTCTTCTCCTCAAGAAGCTTCAGCGCGAAATCCCGGCCGGACAAGCCGGTGGAACTCACATCCGGGAACACATAGAAGGCGCCACCAGGATTGAAGCAACTCAAGCCCATCTCATTGAGACGGCGCACGACGAAGTTGCGGCGCTCCTCATAGCTCGCACGCATGGGCTCGATGACCGCGGTTCCCTGATGCAGCGCCTCCAATGCCGCCACCTGACTCATGATCGGAGCGCAGAGCATGCAGTACTGGTGGATCTTCATCATGGCCTCGCGCAGCGGCGCAGGCGCGCAGGCATAACCAAGACGCCATCCCGTCATGGCAAAGGCCTTGGAGAAACCATGCAGCAGCACGGTGCGCTCACGCATGCCGGGGAATTCCACGATGCTCTTGTGCTGGCCACCGTCGTACAGCAACTCGCTGTAGATCTCATCGGTGAAGCAGAGCAGGTCATGCTTCACACAGAGCTGGGCGATTTTTTCCAGTTCCTCCGGCGGCTCAATGGCGCCCGTGGGATTCGTGGGGAAATTCAGCGCGATGACCTTGGTCTTCGGCGTGATGGCATTTTCCACATCGGAGGCGCGCAGCGCGAAGTTGTCCTCCAGGCGCGTGTTCACCGGCACCGGCACGCCATAGGCCATGGTGATGCTTGGTCCGTAGGAAACGTAGCACGGCTGGTGGTAGATGACTTCATCACCAGGATCCAGCACGGCGCGGAAGGCCAGGTCCAGCGCCTCGCTCACACCCACGGTCACGAGGATCTCCGTCTTCGGATCGTAAGTCACGTGGAACTGGCTGGTCACGTACTCGCTGATGGCGATGCGGAGCGACTCCAGTCCCAGGTTGCTGGTGTAGCTGGTCTGCCCCTTCTCAAGGGAGCGGATGGCAGCCTCGCGGATGGGCCAGGGCGTGGGCCTGTCCGGCTCCCCCACCCCAAGTGAAATGACATCGCTGCGCCCGATGACGAGCTCGAAGAAATCTCGGATGCCGCTGCGGGGGATGCCGCTAATCTGCCGCGACAGTTTGCTCTCAAGGTCCATTTTGCGTGGCAGGCTCATGGCGATACCGGCAGGGGCCCCTCGGTGGACGGCGTATTCAGCAGGAAGCCGTCATGCTTGTAGGTGCGGAGCTGGAAATGTGTCGCGGTCGAAAGGACCACGTCCAGCGTGCTGAGTTTTTCCGCCACGAAGCGAGCCACATCATAAAGGTCCGCGCCTTCCACCACCACGACCAGGTCGTACCCGCCACTCATGAGGTAGCAGCTCCGCACCTGCTCGTACTGGGAGACACGCCGGGCAAAGCGATCAAAGCCGCCGCCGCTCTCCGGGGTGACCTTCACCTCGATGAAGGCAGTGACACCACGCTTCCCGATCTTCTCCTGATCAATGACGGCATGATAGCCAAGAATGATGCCGGACTTTTCGAGCTCGTCCACCCGGGATGCCACATCGGCCTCGGCGAGGCCAAGACGTGATGCGATGTCCTTGTTGGTGAGGCGAGAGTTTTCTCGAAGCAGTTCCAGTATTCGTTCCATGGTGGCTGGGACGCTAGCGCATTCCAGCCCGGAAGCCAGTGGATTCGATGCTGTGCAAGGACAGCTTTTGCTGCTCTGGACAGGACCGTCTACCGGTCACCAAAGCTGATGCCCACGGCACGGGCAGCCTGGACGACTTCGCTGTTCGGCTGCACCAGACGGAGCTTGTTCACGGCCTCCTCGATAGGCACATCCCCCACATGGTAGCTCTGGTAGCTCACCATGCGGCCGAACTTCCGCTCCTTGATGAGGTGCACCGCCTTCACGCCGAAGCGGGTGCCAAGGATGCGATCCAGCGGCGTGGGCGAGCCTCCGCGCTGCAGGTGACCGAGGCGCACGTCACGCGTTTCATGACCGGTCATCACCTCGACGTTCTTGGCCACGTATTCACCGATTCCACCCAGCTTCACCTGGCGATTTTCGGCGTCCATCTGCTCGCGGGTCATGAGGCCGCCGCCTTCGAGTTGGGCGCCTTCCGCAACGACGATGAGGACTGAACGATGCCCCGCCGCATAGAGACGCTTCACGTGAGCCGCGACGTTCTCCATGGTGAACTTGATCTCGGGCAGCAGGACGATGTCCGCTCCACCGCCGATGCCGCCATAGAGGGCGATCCATCCAGCGTGACGTCCCATCACCTCCACCACCATCACGCGCTGGTGGCTGTCTGCCGTGGTGTGGAGACGGTCCAGGGCATCAACCACCGCTGCAACCGCGGAGTCAAAGCCGAAGGTCATGGCCGTGGCCTGGAGGTCGTTGTCAATCGTCTTGGGCACGCCGACCACCGGCACGCCTTCATGGCAGAGCTGCAGGCCGGTGGTCAGGGAGCCGTCACCACCCACCACGATCAGCGCCTCAATGCCGAGGTATTTGATGGTGGCCTTGGCCTGTTCCATGATCTCCTCCGCGACCTGCGCGACGTTGTCCACGCCGATCTTCACGGCGAAGTTGCCCTTGTTGGTCGTGCCGAGGATCGTGCCGCCCAGTTTCAGAATGCCGATGGTGCGCTCAGGGTCGAGCTTCACGTGGCCGGGTCCATTGGGCAGCAGGCCTTCAAAGCCGTCCCGAAAGCCAATCACTTCCCACCCCAGTTCGGTGGCGGCTCCCACCACGCCGTGGATCACTGCATTGAGTCCTGGACAATCGCCGCCGCTATTGAGAATGCCGATGCGCATGGGTATGGGGTGTCTGAATTTGCGTGTGTGGGAGTGGGGAGCGTTGATGCTTGAAAGAATCAGAAGGTGCCGAGCAGTTCCTTGGCATCGTGCACCGGCCGGCCGGCCTGGAGCCACTGGTCATAGCCGCCCCAGCCTTGTTGCAGCACGGCAAGCGCTTCGCTGAACGGATCGCCAGAGCCCAGCACCACGGTCACCATGCGGTGGCGGTACACCACGCTGGCTCCGGTGGCAGGATCCTTGCTCACCGAGCCGGGCCGTTCCTCAGTCACGATGACGCAGCCGCCGGACATGGGAGTATTGCCCGTCTTGATGCCATCGATGTTGCCACGACGCAGCAGCGCATTGGTATTCTGAAGAGGGACCGTGAGCGGCGCGCCGCCGCGGAGCACGGTGATGTTGCGCGAGCGCTGGTTGGTGTAAAAACGGAAGGGCGCACGCGAGATGGCGTACATGCTCAGCCGGGCCATGTCTGCCGCCGTGGAGAATGGGGTGCTGCGGCTGTTTTCGAATCCGTGTGGATTGGTGAACCGCGTCTTCTTCATGCCCTCGCGCGCAGCGAGCTTGTTCATCTCGGCCACAAACGTGGCAATCGGATCTCCACCGCGACCACGGCGCGCATTGATGTCGTTTCCGACAAATGCCGCAAGCGTGGTGGCAGCGACATTGTCAGAGGACATCATGGCGGCATACACCAGATCGCGCAGGGTGATCTGGTCGCCAGGGGCGAGGCCAAGGCTGTTGGAGCCCGCGATCTGCAAATCCGTGGGTGACACCGTCGCAAGGGTGTTCAGCGGCACCTTGGTCACGTCTGACCAGTCGAGCGCCACGAGCGCGGTGGCCACCTTGGCCAGTCCCCCCACCGGCCGTTTCACGTTGGCCCCTGATTCAAGATGAATCTTCTTGTTGTACACATCCACGG
>JAEYUU010000762.1 GCA_023429545.1 Verrucomicrobiota bacterium | reverse complement strand
CTCAAGATACTGATCACTCCATGACGCGCGAGCCATGAATCCCAAGAATCCCGAATGATCCCCGCTGCGACTCCATGGCACTCCTTACCGGCTACCGAAGTGTCTGACAGGCTTGGCACAAATCTGGAACACGGGTTGAGCGAAGTCGAATGCCAGCGCTTGCTGGCGGAGCACGGCCCCAACAGTCTGCCTGAGGCCTCACGCCGGCCACTCTGGCGTGTCTTTGCCGGACAGTTTGCCAGTCCGCTGATATACATCCTGTTCGTGGCAGCCTCCATCTCAGCTGCGATGGGGCATCTCACGGATGCGGGAGTCATTCTGCTGGTGGTGCTCATCAATGCGGCCATCGGCACCTTTCAAGAAGGACGGGCCGAGCACTCCATGGCCTCTCTGCGGCGGCTTTCCTCGCTGAAGAGCCGGGTGGTGAGAGATGGCAGGGAGTGCCTCATCGAGGCCCGCGATCTGGTCCCCGGTGATATGTTGCTGCTCGCGGCGGGAGACGCGGTGGGTGCGGACGCACGCCTGCTGCGGGTAGCGGCGCTTGAGGTGGCGGAGGCAGCACTTACCGGTGAGTCACTGCCTGTGGGGAAAGAGGTGGAACCGCTGGATGAGCAGACCGTATTGGCAGACCGCAGGAACATGGTCTACTCCGCCACGCATGTGACGGCCGGCAGGGCGCGTGCCATCGTGGTGGCCACGGGCCAGGCCACGGAGGTGGGAAAAATCGCCACCCTGACCTTGCAGGCGAAGGATCCGAAGACTCCGCTGGAGCAGCGTCTGGCCGAGTTTGGGCGCTGGCTGACCATTGGAGCCGTGGTTCTGTTCATCGGGATCCTGATCCTGGGATATTTCCGGGGACTTCCGTTTGTGGACATTTTCATGGTGGCAGTGAGCCAGATGGTATCCGTGGTGCCGGAGGGTCTGCAGGTGGCCATGACCATTGGACTCGCCGTGGGAATGCAGCGCATGGCACGCAGGCGCGCGCTCGTACGCCGCCTGGCCGCCGTGGAAACTCTGGGCTCCACCACCATCATCTGCACGGACAAGACCGGCACACTCACGCGGAACGAGATGACCGTGACGACACTAGTGCTCCGGGATGGGCGGCGCATCGAGGTGACCGGCTCCGGTTACAGCCCGGAAGGGGTGCTGATGGAAGGCGCGGAACCGGTAGCAGAGGATGACTACATGCTGCAGGAACTGGTGGAGGCCGGCGCCCTTTGCAACGACGCCAAGCTGGTGCCTCCCGACGCGCAAGATTCCCGGTGGCGCGTGCTGGGCGATCCCACGGAAGCCGCGCTGCTGGTGCTCGCGCTCAAGCATGGCGTGGATCCCCAGAGCCTCCAGCACCACTGGCCACGCAGTGCGGAGATTCCATTCGACTCGGATTCGAAGCTCATGGCGACGGAGCATGATCGGGCAGGTGTGCCACGGATCGTGGTGAAAGGCGCGCCAGAGAAGCTTCTGCCGCTTTGCGCACCGGGTGAGTGGGACCATGATGCCATCAGGAAGGCCACGGAAACGCTCGCAGGCGAGGCGTTGCGGGTGCTCGCCCTGGCGGAAGTGAGTGACATGACGCTGGAGGCAACTGATGGCTACCGCGCCATGAAAGGCCGTGCCCATTTCCTGGGACTCGTGGGACAAATGGATCCACCTCGCGAAGAAGTGCAGGCCGCCGTGGAGAAGTGCCGGGCCGCGGGCATCCGCCCGGTGATGGTCACCGGTGATCACAAGCTCACGGGTCTGGCGATCGCGAGAAAGCTCGACATCGCGCAAAAGGGTGACATGGCATTGGATGGTACAGCGCTTGATCTGATGCCAGAACAGGATCTGCGCGCATCACTGGACCGCATCTCCGTCTTTGCGAGGGTCCACCCGGCTCAGAAGCTGCGCATCGTGGAGGCCTTCCAGGCGCAGGGCCAGGTGGTGGCGATGACGGGAGATGGAGTCAACGATGCGCCGGCGCTTGCCACGGCGGACGTGGGCGTGGCCATGGGCATCACCGGGACGGACGTGGCCAAGAGCGCTGCGAAGGTCGTGGTGATGGATGACAACTTCGCGACAATCGTGCATGCCGTCGAAGAGGGCAGGCTCGTCCGGAGCAATCTGCGCAAGGTGGTGCTGTTCCTCTTCGCAACTTCGGTGGATGAAGTACTCGTGCTCATGCTGGCACTGGTGCTCGGATATCCCCTGCCCCTTGCGGCAGTTCACATCCTGTGGATCAACATCGTGACCGAGGGCACCGTCACCGTGAACTTGATCATGGAGGGTCTGGAGGGGGATGAGATGCAACTCAAGCCACCCCGCAGGAGCGAGCCTCTCATCACGCGAAGCATGCTGGGGCGGCTGATGGTCATGGTGGGAACCTCAGTGGCCGCAACTTTCGGCTTCTTCCTCTGGAGACTCTCCACCGGCGTGCCTTATGCGCTGGTGCAAACGGAGACTTTCACCCTGATGGCAGTATGCCAGTGGTTCAACGTGCTGAACTGCCGCAGCGCCACGCAATCAGCCCTGACGCTGGACCTCTTCAAGAACTGGTGGCTGGTGGGCGGCCTGTTGCTGGGAAACTTCCTGCACTTCCTCGTGGTCTACGCCGAACCCATGAACCGCATCTTCAGGACGGTTCCGATCCCATTCGCGGACTTTTTCCTGATAGGAGCACTCGGGAGCCTGGTGCTCTGGTCAGAAGAGTTCAGGAAGATCTTCGCCCGGAGAAAACTGCGGTTACAATTTGCCTCCGGCCATGTAAGCGCGCTGGGCCACGCGATGTCGTAACCATTTGCCTCACGATCTCCACACG
>JAEYUU010000548.1 GCA_023429545.1 Verrucomicrobiota bacterium | reverse complement strand
CCCTCGGTGTGAGTCCCATCTCCGTGATCTTTGCGGGGTTGACGATGGCGGTCGTGGCGGCCAGAAGGATCTCCACGATGAGTTCCAACGGCACATCCTTGCGTATCCGTCCCTCCGCCCTCCCCTGGGAAAAGAGGCGGCCGAAGTGCCTGCTGATCATCTCCCGCCTCCCCTGCTCCACGATGGTAAAGAGATGCGGCGCCTCACGTTTTACATCGCGAATGAAGGGCGGCAGGATTTCCGCGTGTGCTCCTGCATGCACGCCAGTAGACCATGCAGCGCCGAGGCGAAGTCCCGAGTGGTGTCGCCGGTGATCTTTTCCATTTCCGCCATGGCGCGCTTCAGCTTGTCCCGCATCACCTCCTCCACGAGATCCAGCTTGCTGCTGAAGTGCGCATAGAGCGTCTTCTTGCTCATGGCCAGCTCCTGCGCGAGGTCATCCATGGTCACGCCCCGGAATCCGTGGGCGAGGAAGTGCTGCCGTGCCCCATCAATGATGCGCTGGCGTGCGGGATGGCCCGGCTCGCGGGGAGTCCCCACTGAGGAAGAACGCCCCCTGGAAGCAGCGCCCTTCGCCGTCTCTCCACCGCTTTGGCGCGGTTGGGATGTACGTTTTGCAGCCATAGAACTTGGAAAACTCTACTAGTCTCCTTAGTTTCCATTGACACGCAAGCAATTTTTCTCCACGCAGCAGGAGCGGCTCAGCCAGAGTGTTTTCACAAGCTCCCGTCCGAGAGCAGCCACGTTGCTCTCCCTGACAGCACGGTCACTTGATGCAAATTGTTCTTTAATCGACAGGCGTGCTGCCATCGCCGGCGTTTCCACCCACGATACACCACTTGGCTGGAACCACCTGCAGGCATACTCGCGCGTTCTGCCCCCTCCCCAGCACTCCTATGCCCTCGCTTTCCCGCCGTCATTTTCTCGGCACCGCCGCCACCGCGACTGCAGCGCTGGCCGCGCATCAAGGTCTCGCGCCGTCCACCGCCACTGCCAATCCCTCCGGCGGCGGGAGGAAGGCACCCTTCAAGGTGCTGTACAGCAATGACACCACGAACATCACCAGTTGCATCGCCCCCTGGAGGGCAAAGGGCGCAGCCTTCCGCAAGGAGATGATCGAGGCCACGGTGGATGAGACATCAGGCACGGGGGTGGATGCGCACTTTCTGCAGCCAGGACTCGGCATGGTGCCCATGTGGCCCAGCAAGGTGGTCCCGCTGAAGGAGCACTATGACTGGATCAAGCGTCGCTACGGCACTGGACCAGATTCATTTGGCAACTTCGTGCTCAACGGAGGCGATGTAGTGAAGATCTTCCTCGATCGCTGCAAGGCACGCGGCCAGGCCGGATTCATCTCCGTGCGCCTGAATGACGCCCATCACAAGGAGCGCGCCCTCTTCGAGCCGAAGGATAAGCCGGGCACCAGCATCGGCATGAGCGTCACGCGGCACTACGTGGAGCATCCCGAGCTTTGGCTCCGCGAAAAGTCGGCTCGCGGGTACGACCTCGTGCAAAACTGGGCCGAGCGTGAGGTGCGCGTTCTCAAGTTCAAACTCATCGAGGAACTGTGTGAGAACTACGACCTTGATGGCATCGAACTCGACTTCATGCGGTACTACAACTTCTTCCGTCAGGAGGAGACGACGCCGGCCGAGCGGCGCGACATCATGACCTCTTTCGTGAAGGATGTGCGCAAACTCCTTGACCTCACGGAACGTAATGGCAAACACCGCTGGCTCTGCGCACGAGTGCCCGCAATCCTCCATGCGCATGATCCCCTGGGCATTCATCTCCACGAAATGGTCGACGCCGGGCTGGATATGGTGAATCTCTCCATGAGCTACTTCACCGTGCAGCAGACAGACCTCGCCACGATCCGTGCAAGCATCCCGGATGCCACAATTTATCTGGAACTGTGTCACTCCATCTGGAACGGGACGAAACTCACGCCGGGCTATGACACCTTCACCTTCCGACGCACCACGAAGGAGCAGTACCACACCGCCGCCCACCTCGCCTACGCTCGCGGGGCGGATGGCATGAGCGCCTTCAATTTCGCCTACTACCGCGAGCACGGCGGCCCGGGACGCGGCCCCTTCAACGAGCCACCGTTTGAAGTTTTCAAGAAGATCGCGGATCAGGCCTGGCTTGCACAGCAACCGCAGCACTGGTTCCTCGCGCCGGGCTGGAACAATCCATTTGTGCGCCCGCCCATTCTCCCGCACAAGGTGGAAACGGGCAGCACCTCCGCCTTCTCACTCGATCTCGCACCGCCCAAGGATGGCTGGCAGCGCGATGGCCGCCTGCGCCTGCAACTCGATGCCGAGAATCACACGGGCAAATGGAAGGCGCGGATCCATGGCACCGAACTCACCGCGAATACGGACGTTTCCGAGCCCTTCCCGAATCCCTATCCACCCATGCTCGGCAAGCCCTCCCAAATGCGCGCGTGGACCGTGCCCGCGAATCTTCTGATCGATGGGAAGAACAAGGTGGAGTTCACGCTGGAATCCGGAGAAGCCGTGAACATTGATTACTTTGACCTGGCGATGGTGTGATGGTGGTCCGCACACTCCGACTGCCGTGGGCAAATGCTTCCACGACACGCGTACTGCCCGGATTTTGACCAAGGCGACGCTCA
>JAEYUU010000732.1 GCA_023429545.1 Verrucomicrobiota bacterium | reverse complement strand
CTCCAAGGGGACGCCGTCTAAGGCAGCGGGCCAGATCTCAGTCAAACCCAACGAGCCGGGGAGTTCAGGACTCCGGCTGGCATCTGCCCACGACTGGCCGACCCAAAAGACACCGCAGGACAGGACCAGCGATGCAACGACCAGCATCCGTGCGCATGTTCCCGGCGCTGGCAGACTGGTTGAGCTGCCCTGATTGATGCTTTGCCTCTTCTTAGGCGCACGAGGGTTCCTAGCCAGCGATGCATCCAAAGAAAGGAGACCGATCAGGACCAAGGCCTGAATGCCCAGTCCGACAGCCTCGTGAGTCCAGTGAGGCCAGGTGACGAGACCCGATTCCGGGAAGAAAAGAGCTGCGGCACGCAGGGCGTTCCCAAGCAGCACGCCCACCACAGCCGCGATGAGCAGCGTGACCGTGTACCATGCGCCTGCTTGTTGCCTCGCCGCGAGGAATGCTGAAACGAAAAGGCCTGTCCAGAGCATGCGCACGCCGGCGCAGGGAGGGTCGACTCCGATGAGTGCATCCTGGTATTGTAGCAGCACTCCTGCGCGAACCACATCCACACCGACCACCTGCAGCAGGAGGGTAGCGATCTCCGCGGTGGCGAGCCGCAGCGGATAGCCGGCATAGAAATCCAGGGAGGCCAGCAGTGGCAGCGAGAGCAGCAGAAGCACAACGATACCGCTCCTGCCGTTGTGAGAACGCATGGCGCCAGCTATGGACAAAACCGCAAGAGCCCCGAGCACCAGTGGCGCACGATGCAGGAACAGCGCCATCGCAAGGCACAGGACAATGGCACCCACGACCAGCACGGTACGATGCAGGGATATCTCATGCCGTTGCCGACAGAGGCACCACAGTGCTGCCGCGAGCGCTACGAGACCCAGAGGCTCATCCGAGCCATCCGTGGTGCGGCGGATGTACCAGGTGATCACTGGGATATTTGCCAGGAGGAAGAGGACGAGCGGGAGGTGGTGAGTGAATGCGGCACCATCTGGAGGAATTGGACCTCTCCAGTGATGCCGCTCTTGTAGGGTAGGGTTCACCATCGGTTTGAGGCGGTGGATTTTATGTCACGCCCCGACTACACACGCGCCTTCTTGTTCAGTTCCCGGTGCCGATGCAGCAGCACCGCGGCCAGTGCGACGACCAGCAGCATGGTGGTCCCCGGTTCTGGCACGGCCCCGGCGACGGGAGGATTTTGCGTCACCACCACGGGCTGGCCACCGCCTCCACCCACGGCGTGGTTGTTCACGCCTTGGGGCAGCGGAAGGGGTTGCTGCACGGTCTGGGTGTCTGACTGGGCGAGCACGGCACGGGGTGTCTCATCCACACCCACGAACGAGGTGAACTCGGTGAGCAACTCATAGGTCACCCCAAGGTTCGCGATCTCTCTGGCGGCTTCGCCGTCAGTGGCGCTCCCGCGAGCATTCCTCGCGATGGCGGCCTCATCTGAAAGCGTGCGCACTTTCTCGCGGGCCCAGAGGGGACGCAGTGCGGGATTGTTCACGCCCTTCGCGGCTTCGCCAGCCACATCAAACGCGGCTTCATAGGGAGCCCCACCCGATTTTCCTTTGATGACGATGCGGCCCTTGGCCTCGCCATTCCACTTGCCGATGAGTTCGATGGGACGGTTCGCGAACACATCCGGGATGGACTCGGGCTGGGTGTGTGCCGCGTCGAACCCCTCATAGCGCACCTGGATATCCGTTAGCAGGGGTGTGCTGATATACTCCTGGAATTGCTTCGCAGCATCCGGCGCTGCTTCCTTGGTCAGTACGACATGCGGCTCGCCCCGGCCGGCATGGGCCAGTCCTTCAATCAGCCAGCGATTCACCTGCGTGCCGATGCCGAAAGTGAACACATTCGCCTTGCCAAGTTCGCGGCGCACGAGGCGGAAGGCCTCCTTTTCGATGTCCACGTAGCCATCCGTGAGGATGACGATGCTTCGTGATACACCATCGGCCTGCGGCAGAGCGAGTGCCCGCTTCAGCGCGCTGAGCAGTTCCGTGCCCCCACCGCCCTGTTCTTGATCCACGATGCGCATGGCGCGGTCGATATTTGCCTGGGTGGCAGGCTGGGAGGTGTTCGCCATCACCTTGCTGCTGGCGGCGAAGAGCAGCACGTTGAAGGTGTCCTGCGGGCGCATGCTTTTGAGCAGGCCGCGCATCAACTCCTTTGAAGTGTCGATGGGGAAGCCATTCATGCTGCCGCTGACGTCCACCACGAAGAGATAGTCACGTGGCGGGATCTGGGCCGGCTGCACGCGCGAGGGAGGCTGCACATTGAGCAGGAAGAAATTCTCCGTCTTGCCCTTGTGCAGAAGCAAGCCGCTGGCGACCTGCTGTCCCGCGAGTTGGTAGCGCAGGACGAACTCGCGATTGCCCGTCTCCGTACTGGCGGGAAGGGTGACCGTGGCGCGATCCTTTCCGGCGAACTTCACCTCCGCCGTGTCGTGGCTGGGAGAGGCCAGCGATTGCAGTGGCATGCCTGCCTGCACCTCCACCTGCATGGCAAAGGTCGTGGGATTCGGCGTGCCTTCGGCGAGGTAGGGATTCTGCACCCACTTCTCCGTCT
>JAEYUU010000729.1 GCA_023429545.1 Verrucomicrobiota bacterium | reverse complement strand
GGGTGGATTTTACCATGGAGCAGTGGGACGTGGCAAGGGGATTGTGATCATCACACTGAAGTCATTGTTTCCAATTGTGAATGAACGCTTGTCCGTGGACCAGCCGGGGAGGAATGAGCAGGGTGCCGCCCGTGAATGCAGTTGAGATCTTCGCAGCAGGCTGCAGCAGTCCAGGGCGCTGTACCTTGGAATTTCCGATCTGAGTGCCGCTCACGGGTGACTGGACACTGGTTACTGACCCACTGCTTACTTGGTCACTTCTCCACCACTACGCGCTCCACGCGCAAGGCGCGGGCCATATCCATGGGGCGTTCGTGGCGCATGAGGGTCTCGCCCACCAGCAGGGCATCGGCTCCGGCGTTGGCAAGGCGCTGAGCATCCTCTACCGTTTTGATGCCGCTCTCGCTTACCAGGACGATGTCATCCGGCACTTCTTCCACCAGGGCTTCGGTGGTTGCCAGGTCGACGGTGAAGGACTTCAGGTTGCGATTGTTGATGCCGAGGATGCGAACATCCGTGGCGAGGGCGCGCTCAAGCTCGGGAAGGTCATGCACCTCCATGAGCACATCCATCTGAAAGGTGTGGGCGACGTCGAGCAGGTGCACGAGTTCATCCTGCTTCAGCGCGGCGACGATAAGAAGGATGGCATCCGCCCCGGCCACGGCGGCTTCAAAAATCTGCGCTTCGTGGATGATGAAATCTTTCCGCAGGACGGGAATGCTGACCTCATCGCGGATGGTGGTCATGTACTCCAGCTTGCCTTGGAAGTATTTTTCATCGGTCAGCACTGAGATGGCATTGGCGCCCCCTTTTTCATAGGTGCGGGCGATGGTGAGGTAGTCAAAGTCTGGCTGGATGACACCGGCGGAGGGGGAGGCCTTCTTCACTTCGGCAATGAGGCCCAGGTGGCCGGGATCGGCGCGCAGAGCATCGTAGAGCGAGCGGAAATCATTACGTCCTGCCGCGGCAGCACGGAGTTTCTCCATGCGGGGAAGGAGACGCTGCACTTCGATGTGCTTGTGGGCAATGATTTCGTCGAGCTTGTTCATTTGAGAAGGGCAGAAAGAATAGCAAAGAAATTGCGACTTTCGACTTGAAAGATTTACGCAATTCGCCACAATCTCAGTCCGCAACAACATGCGGGTGTAGCTCAGTGGTAGAGCACTTCCTTGCCAAGGAAGATGTCGCGCGTTCGAATCGCGTCACCCGCTCCATTCTGACCTGCCTGGAAAGGGCAGGTTTTTTTGTGGCAGGCATCAGATAGCTGCTTCGGCATGGATGACCCGCCCGCTCGCGGGATCCACGCGGACCGACCAAAGGCCGCCTGCCGCAGGAATGAAACCGAAGAGGGTCGGGAGATCACGATAGGGCGTGAGTGCAGCACGTCGTGCCTTCAGCAGCGCAGTCCACTCTTCCCCTCGTGCCTCCAGGCCAATTTGCTCATCGATGAACTCAAGGTAACTCTGGTCAAAGATGCTGGGTGCAATGTGATCGATGGACAGCGCGCTCTTCCGGACGGCAGAGGGCAGTGAGTCCGATTCCTGAACAGCTTTGATGAAGATGGCGAGGTGTTCCTTCATGGTTGCAAGGTGGAGAGGGGGCGGGAAGCTCTCGCCTTCAACAAGGTCCGCCCGGAGATGGCCTGCCCTCATTGGGGTCCTTTAGTTCGATGATCACCGTCGCCGGCTTGAAAACGTACTTTTCGAGCTGGCCCTTGCACTTGCTGGCCAGCTTCCGTGGAGTGAGTCCTTCCGCTTGGACGAGGCCAAGAAAGGGAAACTGGATGTTTTCCGCGCCCGGGGCCTTGGCGACGACCTGCAGGACGATCGGCGCGCTGCCCTTTTCTAGAATGGTGATGCAAAGCTGGTCTCCTTTTTTCAGGATGCTCACGTCATCAAGCCCTGCCATTGGGTCCTGTGCTGGAAGTACGGTGGCTTTGGACTCGTCTGCGCGAGCCGGAAAGTCGATTGAGCCGGCTATGCAGACGGCAGCCAGGATCCATGGTGCGGGAATGCTCATGGCCCGAGCATCATACAAGAAGGGTGTGCGCGCGGCAAGGCAGAGTTGTTCCATCCACCATCAAGGCTTTTTGGGTGCGGCAACGGACTTCTCCTTCTGGATCCCTTTCGCTGCCTCTTCAGCCTGTTCCATCAGTTGCGGCTCACGCGTTTCGCGAACCCCACCTCCGGAGTCGGCGAGGCGATTGATGAGTTGTCTGAGCTGGCTGCTTTCGTTCACCAGCCTGCCAGCCTTGATGTCGGCCTCGGTAATTTTGGCGAAGAGGATTTCCTGCTCGTCCTTCGTGTAACGGCCGCGGTCGTACGCGATGTAGAGGAAGCCATTCGCGCCTTCGGTGCCGTCAGGGTAGCTCACGGACTTGCGGTCATCCAGCAGCAGCTTGTACGGCCACGTCTTGCCTTCGTCTTCCGAGAGCATCGCGGTCAGGTGGCTGCGTCCACGCGGGATGTCATTCACCACGAGCAGCCAATTGCCGGACATCAGTTT
>JAEYUU010000719.1 GCA_023429545.1 Verrucomicrobiota bacterium | reverse complement strand
CTTCGTGGCCATGAAGGATCGTCCGCAGGACGAGCAGTTTGGCCGTGAGTGCATGGAAATGGGCAGACGGCTCTACGAGGCGGCGCTGCAGACAGATGGCATCCAGCGCCACGAACTGCTCACCCGGTGCATGCAGGCATTCAGGGCCGCGGCTGCAGCCATGCCAAGGGACTTTGCGCCGCTCAACAACCTCGGTGCTGCCTGCAATTTTGCGGCGGAGTGGGAGCTCTCCAAGAGGTACCTTGAAGCGGCGCTGCTTCTATCACCCGAGAATCCTCTAAGCCTCCACCTGCTGGGCACCGCGCTGCTGAGCGAGGCGGATGGAGAAGGCAAGGCAGTCGCCGCGTGGCTGCGTGGCGCCGCCAGCCAGTCAGATCCCGGCAATGCGAGCGTGTGTGCTGAGGATGTGGCCATCCGGGCCATCAATCTCAAGCAGACCCGCGCCGCGGGATACATGATCCGGTGGGCAGTCACCCTGCATGCGGAGGGCAGGTTCGACTCCGGGCCCAGGCGGGAGGTAATCTGGCAGAAGGTTGCAGATGAGATCCCTCCGGCAGAAATGGCGATGCTGAAGGAATTCGCAGGCCCATTCAGTGCGGACATCTATCACCGCCTTGCCAAGGGCGAACCCCTTTCCATTGTCAGTACTTCGAGCCAGGGACCGGCAAGGGGCACTGCCGCAGCGGCGACCGGGACCATGGCTCCGGACACCGCACCTCAAGCCCAGCTCGAAGCTCCGAAAGCCCATGTGCCCACCGCGGGGCAACTGGCCAGCACGGCGAAGGCAGCCCACGACAAGTTTCTCCCGCACCAGCAACCGGTCGCTCCGGCTGGCCTGGAACTGCCCCTGCCGGATATTCCTCAAAAACCCTTTCTGGCCAGCGGCGGCTGGCAGGTGATTCTCCCTTTCAAGACCCTGGGAAAAATCGGCGTGTTCAATCTCGCAACCGCAAAGTTCGATGGCTTTGTGGATTGCTCCGATCCCGCGGCCATATGCTCCTCCGGAGGCAATGTGCTGTCCGTATTTCTTCCGTCCACCAGCCAGCTGGAGCTATATGACCTCAACACGCTTGAAAAGAAGGTGACCGGAAGGCTGGAGATTGGCCAGAGGATTATCCACGTCGGCATGGGCATGCTCAATCCCTCCCACCTGTTTGTGGTCTATGCCGACGGGCGTCCAGGATATGCCCTGCAATATTTTCCTGCGTTCGTGAGAGTGCCGGACCTTGCGGTTATTCGACCGGAAACCGAGGTGCGGAATGGAAACAAGCATTTTGGTCCGTATGATATCATTAAATCCGGAATCGAAGCCGGCGTGGACGAGAGCGGCACCATGCTCGCCTTTATCAAACTTCGATCGAGCCCAACGCAATATGCCGCATTCACCCTCATGCCAGATGGCAGGGTGCTCATCGACAACAGTGAGTCGGAGAGTGTGCACACACCGCAACCCTCATATTTTGGAAAGGCTGTCGTGGGTCGCGCACGCGTGGTGCCTGCAGGAAAAGTGACTTCCGTTTTTGGGGGCAAGGATTTCGTGGATGACAGGAAGATTCTTCTGGCCCCGGTTGCGGGATACTCCGGCTTTGTGGCCCGGGTGTATGACGCTGGCAGCACGCAAAGGACCAGTGCCTTCCGCTTGTATGGGCTGCCGGGGCTGAATCCGCTCTGGGAGATTCCGGCGGATGCCGCTGCCTTGGGGACATATCACTATGACCCTGGTGAGGACAACCCCGTGTTGCTCGCCTCCGCGTGGAGTGACAGGCTGGTGTACATCAATCCCAGCGCCAAAAAAATCCATCTCCTTCCCCTCGGGCTGCGCGGGCTGGCCAAGCGGGACGATCTTGCGCATCCAGGCAAACCATTCCAGCGCAAGGTGCTGATTCCCGCAGGTGCCTCGGCGGTCTTGGAAAACGGTCCCAAGGGCATGACTTTTGAACCGACAACCCTGACGCTGAGCTGGAGCGTGCCTGCGGATGTCCCCCGCGGGCAGGAGATTCAGGTCATCTTGCTGGTAAAAGCCGCAGACGGCAGTTCCGAGTACAGGATCGAAAAAGTTTCCGTCCCCTGAATTTGTTCCAAGGATTCACCCATCACCACTTCGCCTTTGGCTCCCAGATCATGGAGAGGCGGTTGCTTGGAGTGCTGCTCCAGGTGGCGACCTGGTTGCCGGGCTCGGGATATTCGAAGAACTCACCCTCGTAGTTGCGCACCAGGGTGCGGCTTTCATCCTGCATGACCACGTAGTCGGGGTTCACGGGTACCTTGCCGCCGCCGCCGGGGGCGTCGATGACAAATTGCGGCACGCCGTAGCCGGTGGTGTGGCCGCGCAGGGCCTCGATGATTTCCACGCCCTTGCGGACGCTCGTACGCAGGTGGGAGCTGCCCTGGATGAGGTCGCACTGGTACAGGTAGTACGGACGCACGCGGCACATGAGCAGCTTGTGCACGAGGGACTTCATGACCTCGGGATTATCATTCACGCCGCGCAGGAGCACGCTCTGGTTGCCCAGGGGGACGCCGTGGTTGGACAGGCGTTCAAGCGCCTCTTTCACTTCCGTGGTGAGTTCGCGGGGGTGATTCACATGCACGCTCATCCAGAGGGGATGGTATTTTGCAAGCATCTGGCACAGCTCGGGCGTGATGCGCTGCGGCAGGAAGATGGGCACGCGGGAGCCGATGCGCAGGAACTCGATGTGCGGGATGGCGCGGATGCGTTTCAGAATGCTTTCCAGCTTGTTGTCACTCAGGAGCAGGGCATCGCCGCCACTCAGGAGCACGTCGCGCACCTCGGTGTGCTGCTCCAGATAGCGGAAGGCGGCTTCGAATTCGGTGTGCAGCTCCTGCTCACCCACCCCGCTCACCACTCGGGAGCGGGTGCAGTAGCGGCAGTAGCTGGCGCAGCGGTCGGTGACGAGGAAGAGCACGCGGTCCGGGTAGCGGTGCACCAGACCCGGCACGGGCATGTGGGAGTCCTCCCCGCACGGGTCGCTCATTTCATTGGGATCCTCCCAGGTCTCCTCGATGCGGGGGATCACTTGCCGGCGGATGGGGCAATCGGGATCCGTGGGGTGGATGAGATTGAAATAGTGCGGCGTGATGGCCATCGCCAGCTTGTTCCCGGAGAGCAGCACTCCGGCGCGTTCCTCCTCGGAGAGCACCAGGTGTTCCTCCAGCCCGGCGAGGGTAGTGACACGGTTCTTCAGTTGCCAGAGGTGGCTGTTCCACTGCTCGGGGGTGATGTCCTTGTCCTGCCAGTAACCAGGGGCGTGGGATCGGAACTCTTTCTCAGGGAGGGTGCGCGGAGGCATCGGTCGTGGGAGTTATTGTGGGGAGGCTGCGAACGAGTGTCAATAAGCTTCGCTCGATCTTCCATTCGATTGTCAAGAAGGTCTGGTTGGAAAATTTCCAATGTGCAGGGTTGCCATGGGGGGGAAATGTTTCAGGATGGAAGGCGACGGAAACGTCACGCCATGCTTCACAACGGCCGCGAAATCGCCCCATCCGTCTCCTGGGAC
>JAEYUU010000612.1 GCA_023429545.1 Verrucomicrobiota bacterium | reverse complement strand
CGCTGGCGAGGAGCTGGCGCATGGGTATGATGGGGCGGTCGATGGCAGCGGTCGGGTCCGTCTTCGACTTGAAACCGATGGGTGAGGTCGGACTGGTCTGCTTCTTCGTGAGGCCGTACACGAAGTTGTCCATGATGATGTAGGTCAGCTTGATGTTCTTGCGCGCGGCATGGTTCAAGTGGTTGCCACCGATGGAGAAGCCATCGCCGTCCCCACCGAAGACGAACACATGCAGGTCCGGTCGGCTCAGGCTCACGCCCGTGGCCAGCGGCAGGGCGCGGCCATGGATGAAGTGGATGCCATGGGTGTTCATGTAGTACGGGAACCGGCTGGCGCTGCCGCTCGCCACAGGGGTGAGCCTGAGCCGGCCGGACCTGCATGTGTTCGTCTTTGGCGGTGACGGCGACGGCTTCTCCATCGGTGGCAACCACCTGAACCATGCCGCGCGCAAAAACATCAAGCTGACTTATATCATCATGGACAACTTCGTGTACGGCCTCACGAAGAAACAGACCAGCCCCACCTCGCCCATCGGCTTCAAGTCGAAGACGGACCCGACCGGTGCCATCGACCGCCCCATCAATCCCATGCGCCAGCTCCTCGCCAGCGGCGCCACCTTCATCGCCCGCACCCATGCCGCTCAGGTGAAGCACATGGAAGCAATGTTCGAGCGCGCCATCAAGCATGATGGTTTCAGTGTGGTGGAATGCCTGAGCGAGTGCGTGATGTTCTACGCCAGTGCTTTCGATGACTCCACGCCCCGCAAAGGCGGCGTCTTCGAGACGATCGCCGAAACCCACCACGACGTGACCGACGAAACCGCCGCCTTCAAAATGGCGGGCAACCTCACCCCCGGAAAATTCGGCGTGTACTACCAGGTGAACCGCCCCACCAAGAATGCGCTTGAGCAGCAGTGGATCGATGACACCCAGGCCAAGATGGCCGGCATGACGCCGAAGGACGTGATGAAGAAGAGGCTGGAGACGATGAGGTAGATCTCACGACAAGAGGTCATCAGCAACGGTCAAGGAATGGGGGCATTCGTGCCCCCATTTACGTTTTACGCGGTCTTCCGCGTCGGACGCACATCATGATCTTCGACCGTTGACCCTTGACCATCTTGACCGATGACTCTGTGATGCGGATCCACCCCATTGATCTACACTTCCAGGCCCAGGCCCAAATCATCGCGGCCTACCTGATCGAGACGGGCAAGGATCTGGCGCTCATTGAAACCGGCCCGGGCTCTACATTGCCCACGCTGCTGGAAGGCGTTCGCGCTCTCGGCTTCGCTCCCGAAGCGGTGAAGCACGTCTTCGTGACCCACATCCACCTGGACCACTCCGGCGCGGCGGGTTGGTGGGCGCAGCAAGGCGCGACCGTCTACGCCCACCCTCGCGCCGTCACGCACTTGATCGATCCGTCCAAGCTTATCGACAGCGCCCAGCGCATCTACCAGGATCGCATGCAATCGCTGTGGGGAGACATTCTGCCCGCCCCGGCGGAGCGGGTGGTCGCCCTGGAGGACGGCCAGGTGGTGAAAGTAGGCAAGACGGCCATCATCGCCATCGATACCCCCGGCCACGCCCGGCACCACCACGCCTATGCCTGCGGCGATGTCTGCTTCACCGGAGACGTGGCTGGCATGAAGCTGCCCCACAGCAGCTACATCAGCGTCACCGCCGCGCCTCCCCAGTTTGACCCCGTGGCCTATGGCGACTCCCTGCAGCGTCTGCACGCCGCGGGCTTTGCCAAACTCTACCTCACCCATTTCGGCGAGGTGAAGGATGTGTCCGGCCACCTCTCCCGCTACGCTATGCGGGTGGAGCAGGTGCATGAGTGCGTGGCTGGACTCCTGGCTCAGGGCCTGAAAGGCGAACCCCTGCGCGAGGCCTACGGGAAAGCCGAGCGAGCCATTGCCACCCAAGCCGGGGTAAGCGACGCCGACTGGGCCAGGTACGAAGGCGCCAACAGCACCGCCATGTGCGCAGATGGGATTGCACTCTTCTGCGAAAAGGCGGGGAAGTAAGAGGTCCAGCGGTTGAGTTCACCACCACCGCCCTCTTTGCGTCTTTTGCGTTCTTTTTTGCGGCCAATCCGAAGACTCACCACCTCCTGCCGCTCCGAGCCAGAGCGTTCGTCCAATGGGACATTCAGGCGTAACCGCCAAGGGACTCGCGGGTCCGTTGGGTTGCGAATTGACTCCCGCTCCCCCCCACCCCATCTTGCCCACCCTCTGCCGGGCTCCATGAACATCTTCGACGACCTCAAATTCCGCGGCCTCATCGCTGACTACACCAGCGTGCCGGAGTCCCGCGCCGACATCCTGCCCCTGCCCGAGCGGCTCGCTGCCAAGCCCATCACGCTGTACGCGGGATTCGACCCCACGGCAGACTCGCTCCATGTCGGCCACATCGTGCCGCTGCTGGCGCTGCGCCGATTCCAGAAGGACGGGCACCACCCCATCGCGGTGGCAGGCGGGGCGACGGGATCCATCGGTGACCCCAGTGGGAAGACCGCCGAGCGCTCCCTGCTGACCAAGGAACAGATCCAGGCGAACGTGGACGCGGTGCGTCCTCAGCTCGCGAAGCTGCTGGACTTCGACACGAAGACCAACCCCGCCCGACTGGTGGACAATGCGGACTGGTTCGGCCCCATCACCTACCTCGATTTCCTCCGCGAGGTGGGAAAGCATTTCACGGTCAACCAGATGGTGGCGAAGGAGAGCGTGCGCGCCCGCATGGAGGATCGCGAGGTGGGCATCAGCTACACCGAATTCAGCTACATGCTGCTGCAGTCGTACGACTACTACCACCTCGCGCAGGAGTACGGCTGCGAACTGCAGATTGGCGGCTCCGACCAGTGGGGGAATATCACCACCGGCATTGACCTCGTGCGCAAGAAGCTGGGGCGTCATGTCTATGGCATGACCCTGCCGCTCATCACGAAGTCCGACGGCACCAAGTTCGGCAAGACTGAGGGAGGCGCCATCTGGCTCGATCCCAAGCGCACCAGTGTGTACAAATTCTACCAGTTCTGGATCAACACGGACGACCGGGATGTGGTGAAGTACCTGAAGTTCTTCACCTTCCTGCCGCATGATGAGATCACGGATCTGGAGCAGGCTCACACGGACAATCCCGGCGCGCGCAAGGCGCATCAGGCGCTGGCGCAATCGATTACCACGCTGATTCACGGCGATACCGCCACGAATGACGCCATCCGCGCCAGTGAGATCCTGTTCGGTGGATCCGTGGAGGGCATCTCCGAGTCCACCCTGGATATCCTCAGTGAAGAGGTGCCCCGTGCCGACCTTCCCGGAACACAACTCGAAGGTGACGGTCTTCCCCTGGTAGACGCTTTGGTGCTCTCCGGACTCTCCCAGAGCAAGGGTCAGGCCCGCAAGGACATCGAAGGAGGCGGCGTGTACCTCAATGGCGAACGTGCCTCCGGGGTGGCCGCAAGGCTCGGACCCGCCTCCACGCTGTTTGGTCGCTACCTCATGCTGCGCAAGGGCAAGCGGAACTATGCGCTGCTCACCGTGTCATGAGCATCTCGCCACCCAAGCGCATCGGTTTCCTCCGCCCCGCCCGGCTGACCAACGGCTACACGGCAGCGGCCCGTTTTGCCGCGCACCACAGCGGGCGCGTCGATGGCATGGATGCCTTCACACCGGTGCCCTTCGCCTCGCACGCGGAGGTGATCGCAGCGCAGGCGCGGGGTGAGATCGACTTCGGCGTCATCGCAATCGAGAACACACTCGACGGCATCATCGTGGAATCGGTGAAGGACGTGGAGCGCCTCTTCGAAGGCAACCAGACCCGCCGCACCTGGGTGGTGTGGGAGGAGTTGCTGCCCATCCAGCATTTCCTGATGACACAAAGCGGCACTCTCGATGGCGTGGAATCCATCCGCAGCCATCACAGCGCCCTGCGCCAGTGCTCCAAGGTGCTGCAACGCCTCAAGGACCATCTCAACATCCGCATCCAGCAGGCGGAGAGCACCGGGGCCGCCACGGTGGAAGCGGCGCATGATCCCACGATTGCCGCCATCGCCTCACGCGAGGCGCTGGATGTCTACAGCGATCGCCTGCGCGGCGTGGACCTGGAGGTACTTGAGCGCGATCACCAGCTCGGGCTGGAACAGACGGAACGCCTTTCGGATTACGCCAATGGATTCACGCGTTTCTGGATTCTCGGCGATGAGAAATACCTCGAAGAGCTGGGCACGGCTTCGCTGGGTGGAGCGGAGCACACGCTGAACAAGACCTGCTTTCTCTTCAACCTGCCGAACGAAACGGGCACTCTGCACGAGGCGCTGGGCATCATCCGCCGGGAGAATATCTTCCTCTCCATCATTTACCCGTTTCCGCGTGTCGAGCGTGACTTCGAGTACATGTTCTTTGTGGAGGTGGAGGGCCACATCCGCGATGCTGCCGTACGAGCCGTGCTGGATGGCATCAACACCACCTACCCGCAGCGACCGGACAGTCCTCCCTCCTGTGTGTGGCTCGGTTCCTTCCCGAACACCGAGCTGCTGAAGCAGCATCCGGAGCATCAGCGCGCCTTCCGCGAACGTTATTATCCCCGTGAGATGCGGTGGGTCGATTGAGGACTCCGCGCCATCCACAGAATCCATCCATGTCGTTTGTTGATACTTTCAATGCCCTGTCCGAGCA
>JAEYUU010000568.1 GCA_023429545.1 Verrucomicrobiota bacterium | reverse complement strand
GGCCTTGCCCGGATTTTCCCTTGAAGACTGCCCGCCGAGTTTCGGCGACAGCATCGAGCGGACAGTGACATGGAAGAACGGCGGTGATGTCAGTGCCGTGGCCGGCAGGCCCGTGCGTCTGCGCTTTGCGATGAAGGATGCAGATGTCTTCGCGCTCCAGTTTGCCCCGTGAATCGGCCCGTTCCCCTTTTCCCTGTCCCGGTGAGCCACCTCATGAACGCCTACAAGACCGTTGAGGAGCGCAACGTGTGGTCGCTGTTCAATGCGTTCACGGAATCACTCAAAGAGGGCAACCTGGCGGAGCTTCCCAAACGCACGGAAGCGCTGCACGGTTTGCTGGACACCCACGTTGGGCTTGGGCTCAACTGATGGTGTCTTTTGAAAAGCTTCTCTGCAACGGGGAGGCTTTTCTTTAGCTATCGGAAGACGCAAGAAATTTGAAAAATTCCAATCAAGCCAGAGCAGCCGCCGATTGGGAGAGCGTGAACATCGCGCCTCCCAGTCTCCAGACCACGGGAGGATTGATCAAACAGAACCCAGGAAAGAACCAGATACCATGAACATCCTCTCCAAACTCCACCGGACCAAATGCACCATCGGAGGCGTGATCCTCGCCAGCGTGCTCGTCTTCGGATTCCGAGGCACCATGCACCGTCTCACGGCGAGCATCGAACAAGCGTGAGAATACCTGAATGCCAATACCTCCGTAGAACAACTTGTCAGCGTGGTCCACAAGCAGATCCAGGATGCGGAGCAGCGACTCCTTGATGCCGAAGCTGCCGCGGATACCCACCGCCAGCAGGAGTAGCGGGTGCAGACGGAGATCTCACAAATCCAGCGCGCCTCACTGGAGGCTCGTTAAAGGCTGGAGACCCTCCGCCCCGCGCTGGCCTATAGGCACCAGCACGCTGGATGCCAGTACAGTGCGCATGACGTGACCCAGGACGCCATCGTTCTCGCTGGATTCGTAAAGACCTGCGAGAAGGAAGTCGCGATGAGGCAGGATCAGATCAAAGACTTTCGCCAGGCGCTCGCCGCAGTTGATGCCATCCTGACGGAGGCCCGCAATGAGTTCGCCCTGGCGAAGGTGCCGCTCGTCGCATTGCGGAGATTGCAGTGAGCTACGCCATCCCCCTTCGGAGAACCCACAGTGGATGTCACCAGGGAGCTCCGTGCCGCCACCAGGCAGCGACCGGGTGGCTCACGCTTTCATTGGATAGCCTCGCATTCAAACTATGTAAGACCTACTTAAAGTTTCAGACACGGCCTAAATACCAGGTCCGTTTCGTGTACCCTTTGCGTGACCATGCAAAAAAAATACAAATTGACTTATTTTGCAAAGAATGGATACACAGATCCATGGACAGCTACCGGTATGCTTACCTGGCGGGCGATGTCTTTTTTTTGGTGCTATGGCTGGTCCTCTACGTCCTCATGGCCCGCAGCCGGAAAGCGATGCTCTGGTCCAGCTTGACCCTTGTGTGGGTGGCTCCGCTCTTCGAATGGCTGAATAAGGACTACTGGTCCCCCGAGTTCATCTGGCGGATTGAAATCGGTCCCTTCTTTTTCGGAATCGAGAGTCTTATCCTAGGATTCTCAGTTATCGGCATCAGTGCGGGAATTTTCGACTGGAGGCATCGCCGTGGAGATGGCGCCCGCGAGGTAACCCGGGTGACTGCCAGCAGCTACTGGCGCCTGGCAGTCGCCGGCCTGCTGGCGGCCGGGCCAATCGTGGCCCTGACATTCCTCTTTGGCGTCAACTCTGTGCATGCACACATCTACGTATGCACCGTGCTCGCCGTAGCGGTCATCTGGCAGGTGAAATGGCAGTGGAAGCTCCCCTCGCTCATCACCTCTCTCGTGGTGACGTTTGTGATGGCGGCATTCTACTTTGCCTGGTTCCTGCTGCTATATCCGGATATCATCGACCGGTGGTGGCATGAGGAGATATTGTGGGGTCCCACGTGGGGTGAGGTGCCTCTGGAAGAGTTCTTGTGGGGCGCAGCAAATGCTCTCTACCTCGGTCCAGTCATCCGGTATTGCATGGACAAGGGGTTCGAGAAGGAAATGGAAATCGGGACACGGACCTGACCGCCCGCCGGGTTCTTCTTCCCATCGAGAGACGCTCATTTTCTATGAAATCCAGGCTCTCCTTTATCGCAGCTCTTATGCTGGCATTGTGCCCCTCGCCCTCCGAGTCCGCTGAGACACTGGCCATCGTGCCTGACTCTGCGGAAGCTCTCGGCGCCATCGGTGCCCGGTACGCCAATCTCCGGGACCCCTCTGCTGTACGTAGTTCCCCGGCAAACATCCTCGGATTCGACCAGACCGCGATCCTCGTCAATGCCTCCGTCTGGAATGGGGGCTCGGAGTTCGACTCGGCGGCGGGCTTCGGCCTGGACACCGAAGACCCATGGAAGTACCTGGGCAGCATGTATGCCGTGATCCCGGCAAAGCCGGGGGAACTGGTATTCGGCATTGGGTTCTCCACCCCTTATGGACTGGATGCCAGCTATCCGAAGGGAAACGCGGTGAAATACTTCGTTCCCTTCGAGTCGCGACTGCTCACCCTGGACATCACCCCTGCAGTCGCCTTCAAGATCACGGACTCGGTGCGGGCTGGGGTTGGGTTGGACATCTTGTATTCCGAGCTTTCCCTAAAGCAGATCTACCCTTGGTCTGTCGCCGCAGGCGGTCTTCCGTTCCCGGACGGGGAGATTGAGTTCGAGGGAGATGGTTGGGGTCTCGGTGCCTATGCGAGTGTCACTTGGGAGATTACCAAGCGTCAGCGACTTTCCGTGATTGGGAGGCTGCCGCTCAAGGTGGATTACGAGGGGGACTTCCGCGCCAAGGGGCTTCCTCGCGCGCTCAGTGCCGCGGGATTCAGCAACCACAGTGACTTCGATTCCGACATCACTTTTCCAGGTTGCATCGCGGCGGGAT
>JAEYUU010000524.1 GCA_023429545.1 Verrucomicrobiota bacterium | reverse complement strand
CCCGGTGCTTTCTTGCGCGTCTCCCGGCGGGCCCCGAGCAGCAGACTTTGTATATTCCCATGGCGAAAAAGATGAGGCCGACGAGTTGAGAGGCATTCTCCGGGGCGTTCTCGATAGCCTCGTACCGAAGCTGATCGAACCATGTATGGAAGTGTGGGTAGCACTTGAAAGTGGGCGGTACGCTGTGAAGACTGATGAACGAAAGGCAGAACCATGCCACGGATGGAATTTTCGTCACGGATCGCAGCATGCATCGATCCAATCATGCTGCGGCAGGGGCTGTCCAGCTTTCAATTTCGCAAGGGCACTGGCAAAACCACCTTGCGCATTGGCATGCATTTGGCACGTTCGCGGCCATGATGTCTCTGCTGATGCGTGCCTTTCCCTCCCTGTTCGCCGGATTGCTCCTTGCTTCCTGCGCCAGCGTCCGCACCGAGCCGTACGTCACCCAGGAGCCGGGATACCTTGCCCCCATCGAGTACCAGCAGAAGGCGCGCGTGATCGCGCCGCGCATCTACCGGGGGTATAATCCGCAGACGTTTCCCATTGTCAGCACGGACATCGTGACGACCCGCACCACCATCCGCCCGGTCAATACCGTGGCTGTGTCCATGGAGCGGCCTGAGATTCCGGCCACCAAGTGCCATCCCAAAATGCCGCGCATCGGCATCATGTTTGAATTCGAGCCGACCGGCGAGTTGATTTACACCACGCACACCACGGGACCTGAGCGCACCCATTTCAAGCGGGAGGAGTTCGCCTGGTGGCCCTCTTCCAGGAGGCTGCACGGCACGAGGTACAAGGATTGAGCTGAGCCGAGGCGGGCTGGCTGGAAAGCGATAGCCCGCGCTCCTTGCCACTCAGCAGATTCCGTTGATCAGGCACAGCAGGTCATCCGGATGCGCCACGACTTCATGGGCGCCCTTCGCAAGCAACTCCGCCTCGCCCCGGAAACCCCAGCGTACGCCGATGGGCAGCATGCCCGCACTCACGGCCAGCTCCATGTCGATGCCGGAATCGCCGACGTAGGCGCACTCGGCTGGAGTGACCCCGAGGATCTCACAGATGTCCAGGGCGCCTTGCGGATGGGGTTTGCGCGGTACCCCCTGCCGGGCGCCGAGCACCGCATCGAAGTGCGCGTCCGGGAAGAAGTGCTCGCAGCACAGCTTCGTGAAGCGGTCGGGCTTGTTTGAGAGCACGGCGAGCTTCATGCCCCGGTCGTGCAGGTCGGCCAGCGTCTCCCGCATGCCGGTGTAGGGGGCGGTGGCGTCATGCCAGGTGTCCTCGTAGTGCCTCAGGTAGTCGGCTATCCGGGCGTCGATGTCCTCCGTGGCCACAGCCTCGGGCGGCAGAGCACGCTCCACGAGGAGACGGACACCATCGCCGATGTACCGGGGAAAGGCAGCCAGGGGGGCCTTCGGGTACCCCCTTTCGACAAGCATCCGATTGACCGCCTCCGCAATGTCTGCCAAGGAATCAATCAGGGTACCGTCGAGATCAAAGATGAACGCTTTCATGCGGGGGTTTGTCGTTCTCCACGAAGCCCAAAGCACAGGGTCTGCCAAGTGGAAAAACCTCGGACTCCGGCTCGCCCTCTGCTTTTGGATACGTGCCTCGGACAGGGCAGGGAAACTTAAGAGGTGTTGACAAACCCGGTTGCAAATCATTGGAAATGGAAGAAATTTTAAACAGCCAACCCATGCCCGTGCCACCTCAAGACGCCATGGTCGCACAGCCCGCTCCCAGTGAAGGACCGTCGGCTGGCGGAGGTGCGTCCGTGCCTGCGCCGGTGCCGGTCTCCAGTCCCGTCCTCTACCGGCCCAACGTGGCGGCCATCATCCTGAACATGGAGAACCAGATGCTCGTGGCCCAGCGCTCCGGTTTGAAGGGCGCGTGGCAGTTCCCCCAGGGCGGGGTGGACATGGGGGAAGGGTGGGACGAGGCTCTCTACCGCGAGGTGGAGGAGGAGGTGGGCCTCAAGCCGGAGAACCTCCAGATTCTGGACCGCAAGGGCGGCTACCGGTATGAGTTCCCCAAGGGCCGGCTGAAGTACGGCGTCTACGGCGGGCAGGAGCAGGTGTACTACCTGTGCCGCTTCCTCGGCCGCGACACGGACATCAATCTTGACACCGCGCATCGTGAGTTTGATCGGTGGCGGTGGATCAAGCCGGAGAAATTCGACATGGATTGGGTGCCGCGGTTCAAGCGCGAGGTGTACCGCCATGTGTTCCGCGACTTCTTCGGCATGGAGAAGTGAGACGTCAGCAGCAACCCCCAGCCGCCCACGCGGCCTGATCAGAAAGGAAGGCCCATTTGGACTGGCAGGCAGGCACGGCGAGAGTCTGGCACGGATTGTGGACCATCTGGGATATGGCGCGGAAATTCGCGCTGGAGAACCCCCTCGATCCCTTCCCGCTGAAGCGCACGCTCACGGGGTACAACACCGTGAAGGCGCGCGCCGACGTGCACGCCGGGGTGAATGTGGCGCTGCTCGGCTTCTGCCAGGGCATGGCCTTCGCCTCCATGGCCGGACTGCCCCTGCGGTACGGGGTGATGTGCTCTGCGGTGGCAGCGCTGGTGGGGCCGTGGCTCGCCAGCTCGCGGCATACCGTGCTGGGGCCCACGAATGGCTCGGCCTTCATCATCTTCTCCTATTTTGCATCATACCCTCATCTGAACCAGCTCCAGCTCATGCCCATGCTGGTCTTCCTGG
>JAEYUU010000398.1 GCA_023429545.1 Verrucomicrobiota bacterium | reverse complement strand
GCTTAATGCAGCACGTGCTGCAAAAACGGGTTAATAGCGGTAGTGGTCGGCCTTGTAGGGGCCATCCACATCCACGCCGATGTAGTCAGCCTGCTCCTTGGTGAGCACCGTGAGCTTCACCCCGATCTTGCCGAGGTGGAGGCGGGCCACTTCCTCATCCAGCTTCTTGGAGAGGACTGTCACGCCAATCGGGCGGGTTTCGCGGGTATTCCAGAGTTCCATCTGCGCCACGCACTGGTTGGTGAAGCTGTTGCTCATCACGAAGCTCGGGTGGCCGGTGGCGCAGCCAAGGTTCACGAGGCGGCCTTCAGCCAGCATGTAGAGGCTGTTGCCTTTGGGGAAGGTGTAGCGATCCACCTGGGGCTTGATGTTCAGGCGTTTGATGCCCGGGAGGGCGTTCAGCTTGTCCACCTGGATTTCGTTGTCGAAGTGGCCGATGTTGCAGACTATGGCCTGGTCCTTCATCGCTTCCATGTGCTCCACGCGGATGATGTCCTTGTTGCCGGTGGTGGTCACGTAAATGTCGCCGATGCCGAGGGTGTCCTCGATGGTCATGACGCGGAGACCGGCCATGGCAGCCTGCAGAGCGCAGACAGGGTCGATTTCCGTCACGATGACCTGGGCGCCCATGCCCTTGAGCGCATCGGCGCAGCCTTTGCCCACATCGCCATAGCCGCAGACTACGGCGACCTTGCCGGCGATCATCACGTCGGTGGCGCGTTTGATGCCATCAATGAGGGATTCACGGCAGCCGTAGAGGTTGTCGAACTTGGACTTCGTGACGCTGTCGTTCACGTTGATGGCCGGGAAGAGCAGCTTGCCAGCCTTCGCCATTTCATAGAGGCGGTGCACACCGGTGGTGGTCTCTTCGGACACACCCTTCAGATCCTTGATGATTTCGTGGAAGATGCCGGGTTGCTCCTTGGCGATCTGCTTGAGGAGATCCTTGATGACAGAGACCTCGTGGTTGTCCGAGGGGGTGTCGACCCACTTGTCGCCGTTCTCCATTTCATAACCCTTGTGGATGAGCAGGGTCACGTCGCCGCCGTCGTCCACGATGAGTTGCGGGCCCTTCTGGCCGGGGAAGATGATGGCCTTCCAGGTACACCACCAATATTCTTCGAGCGTCTCACCCTTCCAGGCAAAGACCGGGGTGCCGGATGCGGCGATGGCGGCAGCAGCGTGGTCCTGGGTGGAGAAAATATTGCAGGAGGCCCAGCGCACGTCGGCGCCGAGTTCCTTCAGCGTCTCGATGAGCACTGCCGTCTGGATGGTCATGTGCAACGAACCGGTGATGCGGACACCAGCGAGAGGCTTGGCCTTGCCGTACTTCTCACGGGTGGCCATGAGACCGGGCATTTCATGCTCGGCGATTTCGATTTCCTTCCGGCCGAAATCGGCGTCTTCAATGTTTTTGACCTTGTAGTCAATGGCGGCTTGGCGGGTGCTCATGGAGTAAAAGCGTTCGGGTACAATAGTTTGAATCAACGTATCAAGATGCGTTGATATGTTCTTTGAAAAGGCGCGAATGTCAACCCGGAAGTCAGGTGAGGATCATGCCTTCCCGTGGAGCGGGGTCACGATGAATCCTCCGGGTCGTAATCGACTCGTTATCAGTGTAATGCGAAGGTTGCCGGCCGGAGGTCGGCGCTCCCGGGACAGTGCTTTCTCTGGTTAGCCGAGTTCGGCGATGGCCTGCTCCGCATCGCCGAAGTGGTCCATCTTCACGCCCATGCGATCCATGAACGCGAGGTGGAGGCGGCAGAGTTTGCGGTTGGGGTCCTTGCTGAAGTCGAGCAGACGGCCACCCTTGATGGTGCCGCCGCCATTGCCCGCAACAAGCAGGGGAAGCTGCGTGGAATCGTGGGCATTGCCGTCCCATAGACTGGAGGTGAGCATCACCATGCTGTTCTCCAGCAGGGAGCGCTCGCCTTCATTGGTGGCGTGCATCTTCTGCAGGGTCTCGGACCAGGCCTTCACCATGTACTCATTGCTGCGCTGGTAGAGCGCGAGGCGGGCCTCATCGTTTGCGTGGTGGGAGAGTTCGTGCTGGCCACCCTTCACGCCGAGGAAGTCGAAATTCATCTGCGAGAGGTCATTGGTCATCATCATGGTGGCCACACGCGTGCGGTCCATCTGCAGGGCGAGCACCATGATGTCCAGCATGAGGCGAAGATGCTCCTCCTGCCGTGCGGGGATGCCCGGGCCGGGACGTTGCATGGTCGGTGCTTTCACGCTGGGCTGCCAGCCCTGGCCACCGGTTTCGGCCTTGCTGAATTTCTCCGCGCGCTCAATGCGCTGCTCCAGTTCGCGCACGGAGGTGAGATACTCATCAAGCTTCTGGGTGTCGCGACGGCTCAGGCGCGAGCGCAGAGCGTTCGCATCACCGAGAACCAGATCGAGCACGCTCTTGTCGCGCTTGCGTTTGCTGCCGTCGTCGAAGAGCTGATCGAAGGCCTGCTGGGGATAGATCTCCTTCGGCGCAGGCGTCGTGGGGCTGCTCCAGGAGAGGTAGGCGGAATAGATGGAGGTATAGCCGGAGTCGGTGCTGTACTTGGGTCCTTCCGTGCCGAGCGCGAGGCTGGCCACGGGTGTTTCACGCCCTACTTGTGCGGCGATGATCTGGTCCATGGTGACGCCCACTTCCACATCGGTGGTGGTCTGCTTCACCTTCAGGCCCGAGAGGATGTTCATCTTCGGGTAGTGACCACCGGGTCCCTGCACCGTGGTGGGGTTCCAGAGGCCCTTCAGCACGAGCAGCTTGTCCTTGAGCGGCTCCAGCGGCTTGAGTGTCTGCTGAAGTTCCAGTCCCCCCGGAGTGTTTGTTGCACCCCAATGATGCGGATTTACGCCGTTGCCGAAAAAGCACACGGCCAGCCGGCGCGGTGCAGTGGCATTCTTCACGCCGGTGGCGCCAAACGTGGGCACGGATTCAAGCCACGGCAGACCTAGTGCCAGGCCAGCACCTCGCAGAAAGCGGCGACGGGAAAGGGGATTGCTCATCAGGGGGTATTAATA
>JAEYUU010000382.1 GCA_023429545.1 Verrucomicrobiota bacterium | reverse complement strand
GGGATGGGCCTGGGCCTCTCGATCTGTCACCGGATCGTTTCTGAACACGGTGGCCGCATCGACGTACGCAGCGAACCCGGTGTTTTTACTGAATTTGAACTGGAATTCCCTTCCCCTGACACGAGGGGAACATTTGAATAACCTCCCGAAATATCCGAGCCACACAGAACGCCATGCACAATTTCTACGACATGAAGCGCTACTCCGTCCTCTACGTTGATGACGAGGAAATGGCCCTCAAGTACTTTGAGAAAACTTTTGGCCGCGAGTTCAACATCATCACCGCCAACAACGCCGCGGATGGCCTGAGGATCGTCGAGGAAAAGGGAGACGAGCTCGGCGTGCTGATCACCGACCAGCGCATGCCCGGCGAGAAAGGTGTGCACCTGCTGGAACGCGCGCGCCAGCTCCGGCCCCGCCTCGTACGCATGCTCATCACGGCCTACGCAGACTTTGGCGTGACAGTGGATGCGGTGAATCTCGGCAGCATCTTCCGCTACATTTCCAAACCGCTGCAGGTGGAGGACATGCGCAATACGCTGCACCGCGCAATGGAGTACTACATTCTCCAGCAGGAACGGGATGAACTCCTGCGTGAGAAGCTCTCCGTCCTGCAAAACGTGCTCATCTCCGATCGCGTCATCAGCCTGGGCGTGCTCGCCAGCGGCGTCGGCCGGACTCTGCGGAATCCGCTACAGGCGGTGCAGAGCTTTCTGGAACTGACCCCAGGACGCTTGCGTCCCGTGAATCCGGACCAGGATCGTCTCCGCGACCCCGCCTTCTGGCGCGACTTCCACGACCAGATCACCAGCCGCATCAATCAGGTGGGAAGCCTGTTGGGTGATCTGGCTGGCACTGATGCCTCCAACAGTGCATCCTTCAACCCCGGGGCCATCGTCGAGGAAGCGGTCAGCAGCAGGAAAGCCGTCGCCACGGCCAAAGGGGTGGAACTCACCTCCGAGGTGGATGCGGCATTGCCCGCAGTGACGGGAGACGCCGGCGCTTTCCGCAAGCTGGTGGAGTTGCTCCTGGACGCGGCCCTCACCGCGGATGCTGCTGGTAACAAGGCGACCCTGTCGGCCAAGGCCATCACAACCGGTGACGGGGCGAAGGGCGTGGCTATCGTGTACACGGACAACGGTCCGGGATTGTCCATTGATGCGCTCCGCTCGGTGTTCGACCCGTTCTTCGATAGTCCTGAAGGATTGCACCCCTCGGCAGTCAATTTGATGGGAGTCCACCTCCTGGCTCACCATATGGGTGGCAGCGTTTCCTCCCATCCGGCGCACGGTGGCCTAAATCTCGAAGTGACTGTTCCCGTCTCGACGGAGGGGCTGAAGGCATTCACCACTCGTGACTTTGTAAGCAAGGTATTGAAGAACGACTCCCTGTGGGAGAGGCTGTTGCCCATCCACTAGGATTCTAGTGCCTCACCTGATAGCCCACAAGACGACCCATTATTTTTACGAAAACTGAAATTTCTAGACTAAACCTAAAAACTGTGTAATTATTCAGGGTCATAGTAAATCTATGCCTATCGATGGACCGCATCCCATCCATCGATTCCCCTGATGATCGCAACATCTACACCAACCATGAATACCCGCAGGGAGAAGGTCTCCTTCCTCTCCTTGGGTCAGCGGATTCAAGGTCTCCTGCAGCTCCCAACCGAGGAGGATGCCCCCTATCCGGTGCTCATTGTCAGCCACGGTGCCGGCGAGTTCAAGGAGAACTACATCGAGCTTGCGGAGTACCTTGGCCAGCGTGGAATCGCGACCCTGATGCTGGACATGCACGGGCATGGCGAAAGCGAAGGCCCCGAATACTGCATTCAGATGAAGGAATGGGTCTGCGACATCCAGGCAGCCATCAGCCTCATTGAGCAGCGGGAGGATTTGGACAATCACCGGGTAGCCGCCTTTGGTCTCTCTTCTGGTGGTACGGCCATTCTGGAGGCCGCCGTGGTAGACCCCCGTCTGAAAGCCTTGGTGACACTGGATGCCACGGTCATGGACACGCTTCCCTTTGGCGTCTCGGTGCTCATGCGTGGCCTCTCCGCCCTGGGCAGTCTCAAGCGTCTGATCACCGGTAACGATCTGCGCATTTCTCTGATCTCCATGCTCAACGGCCTGAAGCTGGCCTCTGACCCGGAAATCAACAAGCGGCTGCAAAAGGATCCAGGCAAACTGCGAGCCTTCGCGGGTTTCCCTCTGCCAGGAGCCTCCCAGGCATTCATCGTCAATACCATCAAGCGCGTAGACCGCATCAAGGCGCCCACGCTCGTGATCTGGGGTGAGGATGACGAGCTGGATCCCATCAGCACCGCGCACCGACTTCATGACTCCCTCAAGTGTGTGAAAAGCCTGGAAATCGTGCCAGGAAACGGGCATGTGGGCCATCTGGATCGCAACAGGGAGCGCGTGTTCGAACTCACCGCCGCCTGGATCCACAAGCACCTGGGCTGATCACCTTTTTCAGATGATGCGCAAAAGTCAGACGGACCTTGCGCACGCCCTTCACCCGTGTTCTCTGTGCGGGTCATGATGATTTTGGGTGCTGACGCGAAGAACCTGGACCGTGAAGAAAAATGGAGGCTGCTTTCCCCGCATTTTTTGAAACATGGTACGGAAGCGCTCGCCTACGCCACCCTGCAGCAGGGCATGGAATACTTTGTCCATGACCTGGGATACATCTCCTTCACCAGCGTCACCCACCCTGTCTTTGCACGGAAGCTGAAGCGCATCGTCCTCTCCGATCCGGTCTGTGCCCCGGAAAACATGCGGGCTTTGATCGAGGCCTTCATGAAGGAGAATCCCTTCGCGGTGTTCGCCGTGATTTCCGAGGAGTGCGCCCGCATTCTCCGGCTGATGGGATTCAAGGCCAACACCGTGGGCTACGAGCCCGTGCTGGATGTCCAGAGCTACAACACCAAGGGAAACTGGAAGGAGCTGGACATGATCAAGCGCGCACGCAACGAGGCGAAGCGCGAGGGCGTCACCATCCGCGAGGTGGATATCAGCACGGTGCCCAAGGACGAACTCGACGCCCTCTCCGCCCGCTGGATCGGTGGCAAGAAGGTGATCGACCGGGAGATCTGGGTGTATGC
>JAEYUU010000269.1 GCA_023429545.1 Verrucomicrobiota bacterium | reverse complement strand
CGGATGGGTACGAACACCGGACACCCTAGTTTCAGGTATTCTATGAAGTGGTCGATTCCAAAAGGAATGACACGCGCAACGTATCTCCGTACAATCGCCGCAGTCAGCAGGCATCACGTCTATTCGCCAGGACATCACAACCAGCCCATACCGCATGAAATTCACCAAAAGCATCGGCACTCTTCTCCTCGCCATTCTACTTATCCTCCAGGGATTGGTGGGCCTGGGAGTGGGGTTTCCTCAGGTCCAGTTCATCATGGCAGTGCTGGCGCTGGCAGCCGGCATCCTGCTTTTGCTCGGAAAATGACGGAAACCGCGGCACGCGGCCTGACGTCTTTATGATCTGAACTTTTCCCGCCGAACCCGCACGTTCTCAGCATTGCCGGAACCCTTCAGCCCCTGCCCTCCCAATGACACCGCTGCTTGCCGCCGCCCCACTCAAGACGTGGAGCTTCTTTAAAATCACCGGCTGGAGTTCCCTGGAAATGGCGATCCGCTATTCGCTGTTCGCGGGTGTCGCCTGGCTTTTGTGCTACGTCATCTTCAAGCGCAGGTGGTTCTCCCGGAAGATCATCGCGAAGTTCCCCAAGTCGCGCGGGGTCTGGCGGGAGATTGGCTACTCCGCCATGTCCATCGTCATCTTTGCCATGGTGGGCGCCGCGACCCTCATCGCGGCGAAGTACGGCTGGACACAGATTTACCGGAAGCTTCCGGAGCACGGCCATGTCTGGTTCTGGTCCAGCATCGTGATTGCCATCTTCATTCACGATGCCTGGTTCTACTGGACGCACCGGCTCATGCATCACCGGAAGCTCTTCCGCTTGTTCCACCGGGTGCACCATCTTTCGCACAATCCCACGCCGTGGGCAGCGTACGCCTTCTCTCCTCTGGAGGCGGTGGTGCAGGCCTCCATCTTTCCCATCGTGGTCACGGTCATGCCCATGCACCTCTACGCCTTCGGCATCTTCATGGTCTGGCAGATCGCGTACAACATCGTGGGCCACACGGGTTATGAGCTGCACCCACGCTGGCTCATGAACACGCCGCTGAAGTACCTGCTCAACACACCCACGAACCATGTGATGCATCACGAGTCCATGCGGGGGAACTACGGCCTGTACTTCAATTTTTGGGACCGCCTCATGGGCACCAACCATGAAAAATACGAGGAACGCTTCCGGCAGGTGACGGCACCAAAGGGCTCAACGACATCCGCCACGGACGAAGATGCCGGCGGTTCCAGGGCATCATGACACGCAATGAGACCTCCTGATTCAATGATGCGCCACGCTGCCGGACTCACCCTTTTCCTCCTATTATGCTGCGCGCCGCCTTCGGTTGACGCCCAGGAAAAGTCCGCGACGCCTCCTGAAAAGCCCAAGCCGGCGCCCGTGGACTGGGGCGCCATCTTCAAGATTCACTGGCAGAACCGCGTGCGCGCCTTTCAGGAGCAGAACCTTGTCTTTCAAAATGTGGTGCTGCTCGGCGACAGCATCACGGAGGGGTTCGATGTGGTGAAACACTTTCCGGGACGCCGTGTGCTGAACCGCGGCATCGGCGCGGACGTCATCGGCAACAACATGCCACCGGGTGATCCGCGCGGGGTGCTGCAGCGCCTTGACAATTCCGTATTCGACTGTGCTCCCACGGATGTCTTCCTCCTCATTGGCGTCAATGACCTGAACTCGGGCCGCGACGTGGATGGCATGGAGGCCGGATACCGCACCCTGCTCCAGCAACTCCGCGCGCATTCCCCGGAACTCCGCATTCACGTGCAATCCGTGCTGCCAACCCGAGGTGAGCACGATCGGCAGAATGCTCCGGTCCGCGCATTCAACACCCGGCTCAAGCGCCTGGCGGAGGAATACAAGTGCACCTTCATCGACCTGCATGCCCTCATGTCTGACAGCGAAGGCCGGCTGAAGGCTGAGTTCACCAATGATGGCCTGCATCTCACCGACGCCGCCTATGCCGTCTGGCGTGAGAAAGTCCTTGAGACCATGCACTGGAAGTAGCGGCGTGGCTCCCGCCCCCCTTTGCCATTCATGTCAGCCAGCGAGTATGCCTTTCTCACCCACTGGACGGTGCCGGGCACGTGTGCCGAGGTCTATGATGTACTGTACGATGGCACATCACTCCCCCGCTGGTGGCCCTCTGTCTACATCGAAACGACGATCGTGAGCCACGGCGGTCCGAACGGCGTGGGCGCCGCGCTGGATCTCTACACCAAGGGCTGGTTACCCTACACCCTGCGCTGGCGCTCCACCATCACCGAGGTGAACCGGCCCGACAACTTCAGCCTCTCTGCCTCTGGAGACCTCACAGGTGCGGGCAAATGGCAGTTCTCACAAAGGGGCGATGAAGTGGAAATCCTTTTTGACTGGCGGATCCGGGCGGACAAGCCCCTGCTGCGCGCGCTTTCATGGATCTTCAAGCCCATCTTCTCCGCCAATCACCGCTGGGCCATGGCCCGTGGTGAGGAAAGCCTGAAACTGGAGCTGCTGAGAAGGCGCATGACGGACGAGGCGGCCCTCGCAGCCATTCCGCCGCCCCCGCCTCCAACCTTTCGAAAGCGGTCGAGATAGTTTCCATCACACCGCCCGGTGGCAAATCTCTAACCGGTTCCCACAGGCGTCCTCAAAGAAGACAGCATAGTAGTCCGGCGCTTCGAAGCCCGGGCCTTGCACGTTGCGCGCGCCTGCCTTCACAGCAACTACCGCAAGGCGATCCACCTCCGCAATGGTTTCTCCCCAGAAGGCGATGCGATTCTCATTAGCCACATGACTGGCTGATTCCGTGACCCCAAAAAATTCGCGCGCGATGCCATTCTCTTGCACGGACTCATACTGCAGCCAGTTTTCGATCTTCGTATCCCGAACGAATCCCAAGGCCGGAAGCAGGGTCTCATAAAACACGTGCACTTCCGCGAGGTTCCGCACACGCAGGTCCACATGGTCAAATCGACGTCTCATCGCTCCAAGATGCGATGAGATGGATGGAATTGCGAGCCAGTTGAAAGGAACGGCTCAATTGCCGACGCCTCGCCCGGCTTCGTGGATGGCTAGGCAAATAATTTAGCCGAGCACTGCACCCCTGCTCATCCGCACACAAGCCTATAGCTCGTGGACGTTCGTGAGCCCGTGCCGAAAATTCCCCCCGTGGTCATGTCCAGCCCTCCGGAGTGCGATCAACGACCGCTCAGAGCGGAAGAAAATTGCACTCACCCCTCTCAACACACGCCTGCCATGCCTCCCCCTTCTTCCCAAAGACAGCCATCCATCCGTTGCCGGGCGTTCTCGCTGATCGAAATGCTCACCGCAGTCGCCATCATTGGCATCATCTCATTCCTTGCCCTGCCCAATCTCATCAAGATGCGCAGCGATGCCGAACTGCACATGGCCATCGCCCGCGCCGAATCGCTTAACATGGCCATGGCCACCTTGGTGCAAGTACGCGGGCGCACCCAAGCCGTGAGCGACTGGAATGCCTCCACGAATTCCCAGACCCGCTACAGCAAACTCGCTCCCTACCTCAGCTATTCCGAAAGCCAGCTCACCAATTACATGCCCAGCGGCTATACCGTCACCTTCAACTCCATCGATCCGCTGAGGAAGGTGACCCTCAAGCGCAGTGGCAAGATTATTGCGTACTGAGACATGGACGCCACTTGCCTTCGTAGTTTCTTCGCGTCATTTTCCGAGCATGCGGAAACTCTGGCTTTGGGCGTTCCCGATCCTTCTTCTGTATCTCCTGAGTGGCCCTCCTTTGGAGGCGTGGTACGAGACCAGACCCATCCCATTGCCACTGGCATACCGAGGCCAGAGAATCCAAATCGTCAGGCGACTTGGGGCGGGTGTGAAACCCGGCATGTCCACCACCCCTTCGTGGATCAGAACAGTGTATACGCCTGTTTTCTGGATAACCCAAAAGTCCCCCATGCTGGAGAAGACCTACATTAATTTCATGTTCTGGTGCAAGTGGAC
>JAEYUU010000256.1 GCA_023429545.1 Verrucomicrobiota bacterium | reverse complement strand
GAACTGCTCGAGTGCGGATAGGGGGTGCATGGATATGAGATTGAGAATTTACTCCCGCGTCACGAACTCATCCAGGTTCAGCACGATGCGCGCGGTTGCTGTCCATGCGGAGAGTTCATCGGTGGCGACACCCTTGCTCTCATAACCCTTGGTGAGTGTCTTCGCCTCCTCGGCATGGCCGGCGTACCAGGCGCGGGAATCATACAGCAGGGAGCGCAGGGACTTGAGCTCCTTCTCGCTCGGTGCGCGGGAGACACACAGCCGGAAGGCACGCACGAGGCGCTCATCGTCATTCGCGAGCGCCTTGTCCTCCACCACCCGCTTGGCGAGGGCCTTGGCGGCCTCGGCGTAGGACTCGGCATTCAGCGTGGTGAGTGCCTGCAGTGGCGTGTTGCTCACGGTGCGTTTCACGTTGGTGGTGTTCGCATCCGGGCAATCAAAGGTCATCAGGTCCGGGTGCGGCGCGGTGCGCTTGAAGAAGGTGTACATGCCGCGTCGGTTGCGGTCTTCCCCGGTGCTGGTGGCCCACTTGAAGTTGTTCGCGTAGCTCAGTGCCGCCACGTCCGCCGGCATGGGTGGGTACACGCTGGGACCGCCAATCTTCCGGCTGAGCAATCCTGAGGAGGCGAGGTACAGATCGCGCACCACTTCACCCTCCACCCGCATGCGGTTCTGGCGCGCGAGCAGCTTGTTCTGCGGATCCACCTCCAGGAGATCCGGGCGATGCGCGCTGCTCTGCCGGTAGGTGGCGGACATCATGATGCGCTTGATGAGCTTCTTCCGGCTCCAGTGGTCTTCATCCATGAAGGTCGCTGCGAGCCAGTCGAGCAGGGCGGGGTGCGAGGGCTGATCGCCGCGCACGCCAAAGTCATTCACCGTGCGCACGATGCCCTCGCCGAACAGGCGCGCCCAGATGTGATTCACCGTCACGCGTGCGGTGAGCGGATTCTCCCGGCTCACCAGCCAGCGTGCGAAGTCCAGGCGGTCTGCCTCAGCCGCGCGTGTTTTGATGGGTGGCAGAACCGCCAGCGCGGCGGGCTTCACGGCTTCTGCGGGGCTCAGGAAGTCACCACGATGCAACACCTTCGTGGTGCGCGCATCGCGATTGCGTTGCGCAATCACCCGCACGTCCATGAGCGGCGCCTTGGGCAGCTTTGCCTGCGCGGTGGTGAGCGCTGTCGTGGCCGTCATCACATCGACATCCAGTTTTTCCATCCAGGCATAGAGAGCCTGGATGATCACCGGATTCCTGCGCTTGGGCTCTTCATTGAGAATCTTCACCACCTCCGGCGGCGCGATGGAAGCCTCCGTCTCCTCTGAGGCCGCGAGCACGCGGAAGCGCCCGATGTTGTGCGCATTCTTTCCGTAGTTCTGATCAAGCTTGAGGCGCAGCGGGCTGCCCGCGGGCAGGGGATTGGCAAGCTGCAGCGTCAGCGTGTGCGGCTTGCCCACGAATCCCGCGATGGCCCAGCCAGTATCAGGTTTGCTATCGATGACACCCACTGCCTTGAAGTCCTTCTGCTCCACGTCCGCCTTCGCCGAGTGCAGCAGCACCGGAAGTTGACCGGCTGTCGCAATCACTTCGCTCAGCACAAAGTTGCCGCCCGTGCTGCGACCGGGACCGTTTTTGGGGAGGGAGGCGTCCGGCAGCACCTGGATCTGCAATGCGGTGATGGGTTTCTGGGAAGGCGCGAGTTCGATGGCGTAAGCATCCACGCTGGCCTGCTTGCCGCTGGCGAGTTGCGAGCCATCCGGCAGTGTCTTGAAGGTGCTGCCTGCCTTGCTGGAAATGCTGGCTATTTCCAGCGGCGTGAAGGTCTGCGTGAGCTTCGCTTCACGTGCCTTGGCCAGTCGCGCCTGCACGTCCTTTTCCCACTCTGGCAGCTTCACGGGAATGGAGGCCTTTGCTTGATCCACTTCCTTCTGCAGCGGCACCAGCTTCTTCACTTCACTGCCGTTCTTCTGCTCATAGGCGGACCATTCCGCCTGTGAGATCGGCACCTGCCGTGTCACTTCATCGCCGTTGTTGTAGAAGGCGAAGATCTGAAAATACTCCTTCTGCGTGATCTGGTCATACTTGTGGGTGTGGCAGCGCGCACACCCCACGGAGAGCCCCATCCACACGGTGCCTGTCGTCTCCGTGCGGTCGAAGGTGGCCTCCACGCGGAACTGCTCCTGGTCCGTGCCGCCTTCGGTATTGGTCAGTGTCTGGCGGTGGAAAGCGGTGGCCACGATCTGCTCCTGCGTCGCATTCGGCAGGAGGTCGCCCGCGAGCTGTTCGATGGTGAACTGATCAAAAGGCATGTCCGCATTGATCGCGCCGATCACCCAGTCGCGATACCGCCAGGCATCCGGACGCGGACGGTCCTTCTCGTAACCATCGCTGTCCGCATAGCGCGCCATGTCCAGCCAGTGGCGGCCCCAGCGCTCGCCGAAGTGCTGGGAGGCCAGCGCCGCGTCTACCATCTTTTCATAGGCATTCGGCGCCGCGTCCTTCACGAAGGCATCCACCTCCTCCGGTGTGGGCGGCAGGCCCAGAAGGTCATACCACACCCGGCGAATCAGCGTCACTTTGTCCGCCTCCGGTGATGGCTGAATCTTTACCTCAGCCAGCTTCTTCCGCACAAATCCATCGATCGCGCTCTCACCCCCCTTATCCCTTGCCGCTTGCCTCTTGTCCCATTTCTCCACTGGCCTATACGCCCAATGCGCGGGCCAGTCCGCCCCGCTGGCAATCCACTGCCTCAGCGTTTCGATTTGCTTCGCCGTGAGAGGCTTCTTCTCCTTGGGAGGCATGATCTCATCGCCGTGGGTGGAGGCCACCCGCTTGATGAGCTCGCTCTCGTCAGGCTTTCCCGGGATGAGCGCGGGCACGCCGCTCTTGAGTGTCTTGACCGCATCCTCCCGCGTGATCAGCGCCAGGCCACCCTTGGCTTTGTCCAGGCTGTGACATTCCAGGCAGCTCTCTGCCAGGATGGGGCGCACGTCCTTGTCGAAGTCCGGCGCCGCTGAAGCAGCCATGGCAGTGCAAGCCAATCCCCAGGAGAAGACGGCCAGACGGCGGAAAGGGAAACGGGACATGGTGGTAGCGACACTGATTCCAGCCGACTAAACGCATGCGGGCAAGAGGGTATTGCGCCCCGGTGACAAACCCACCGGAGCAAGGCACTTTCGTGCAGGAAACTTGGGCAGATACACCAGTAATTCCGGTCACCACTTAAGGTGCTTATCATGAGGTTTCTCAGGCGCTACATGACGGTGGGAAGTTCCCACTCGCTCACCGATCATTTGAGGTTTCCACCACTGGTTCACCCTTCTCGGAGAAGCGCAGCCAGCCGTGGTGCAAATGGCGGGCCACCTCTGCGGGGTTTTCAGGGGGCAGCCGGCGCGCGTGGAAGTAGCTCGCAAAACACTCCGTGCAGATGCCATAGGTCCCCCATGATCCGCCATCGGCCAGGATGTCCTTCTGGCAGGCCGCACAGGTCTTCCAGAAGTGTCCGTGGGAATGGTGCTCGGTCGTGGAGGAGGGCATGGGCGCATCGTGCGCGGACTCATAGATGTATTCGTGACAGGTGGGATCCAGGCAGACCACCCCGTTGAGGTTCCCCATCCCGCAGATCAGGCATTCAGGAAACCAGCCGTTCATCTCTTGGTGCGACATGAATCAATCCTCCATGCTCAGGTCTCCCGCAGCAGTTCCATGCTGTAGTTCATAAGTTCGACACCTTTGATGGGCACAATGTTCTCACGAATGGTGCGGAACCCCAACTTCTCGAAAAGATGTCGTGCGGTGATCGATGCCTCCACTTGCACGCAGTGGATGTTCTTGGTGGTGAGAACTCGGGTCCAATTGGTGCGTTTTCGACGGACAGGTCACGGCTTCGCCTCGAGAGTAGTGTATTCTCCGCTTTGATCGATGCTGATCTGCCCGAACTGCGACAAGTCCATATACCGCGAAACAAACTCCCTTGCCTGCGCGTCCGTCCAATGCGGTTTGGACGTGGGAATATCCCATGATGGAGGAAACTCAACCTCCTTTGGATTTGTCCATAGCGGGGCAAAAAACGTCAGGCCTTCGTAGGTGGATTGAAAAGTAACAATGCGTTTCTCTGGCTTGAAGGGAGTACCATCAAAGTTGAATAGAAGGTCCAGCGAAATATCGTAAACGGCTTTACCTGCGGGCTTGATGGTGAGTTTTTGGAGCTCCACAAGACCGTAGTTGGTTCCGTCGATCCACATGTCGCTTCCATCTTGGGAGTCCAAGGAGTATTTCCCAGCCAGTGATTTCCAGTCCCGCACCTCTCCCAGATCAACTGTGTAAGAGATGAAGGTCGTATCGGGTTTTCCAGCGCCGGGCGGTTGAATCTCCTTGAAGTTCACGCCGATTTTCCAACGCAGGCGTGGCGGATAGTTGGAATAGGGATTGAAGTCGACTGTGGTGTGAAGGGTGCCATTTTCCACGACGAGGGATTCGAAGGGGAATGACTCCCCCTCGTCCTCACAGGCGGTAAGGGCGGTCAACGCCAGTAACGCGATGGAAGCGGCGGTGGCGGACTTTTTGGTCATGGCACTCTTTTAAGAGATCAGCACGGGCGGTGGCAATCCCGCTCCAAGCCGGAATCCGTCGTCCTCCAGCGAAGGGCTCGACCTGATCGCATTTGATTGGCGTCAATCCCCCCCTGCATCCACCGGCCCCGGGGGCTTATACACAACTCACGCGG
>JAEYUU010000216.1 GCA_023429545.1 Verrucomicrobiota bacterium | reverse complement strand
CATCCTCCTCGTGGTGATGACGGCCGCATTCCTGCTTCCAGGCCTGTGGCTGCTCTTCGCCAGGAGCGTGGTCGAGATCCATCCTGCGGAAGGCTATGTCTCCGAAATGCGCGACTACGTGGCGTGGCGGAAGATGAAACGGCATGACCTGGCAGACATCGCCGCGGTGCGAGGCACCCATGAGGTGAGCCAGAGCAGGAGCGGCAGCTCCTCAAACTCGCGCACGATCACCGTTAAGACCTACCGGCTGGACGTGATCCTGAAAGGTGAGGGCGTGAAAGAATTCCTCGCCGCGCAGCCTGACACCCGCGAACGCGCCCAGGAGCTGGGCCAGCTCATGGCAACAAAACTCGGCGTGCCCTTTCAGGCCCTCACTCACAAGCACGACGGCTACGAAGACATCCTGCGCGATCGACAGGGCATGGATGCCGGGGGCAGGTACAAGGACGAGCCAGACGAGGAGAAAAAATAGCCTCCCGCGTGTCACACTCGTCCATTTTTCGCCATTCCACTACGAAGTCCCATTTCCATGAAAGCATCCATCCTTCTCTCCGCTCTCGCGGCCATTCTCGCCTTCACTCCCCTCGCCCCCGCTCGTGAATCCCAGGTGTGCGGCCGCTCCCCCTCCAAGTACATCACCTGGAGCGTGGACCCCGCCACCAACGGCCTCTACTTCACCAACCAGGAAGGCTCCTCCTCCAAGCTCTGCGACGTTTCCGCGCCCTCCGCGCTGAAGCTCACCTTCTCACCGGATGAGAAATACGTCTTCGTGACGGACGGGTCCAGCATCGGCACGCGCGTGTCCCTGTATAAGCGCAACTCGGGCGTGAAGTATTCCAAGGTGACTGGTTATGATTTTGACCTCGCCACGCAGCGCCTCGCCATCGAGGTGGAGACCGGCAAGAGCATCAGCAGCACCGTGCTCAAGAGCTCACGCTACCTCGACTGCACCGGCTGGTCCAAGGACGGCCAGTGGGCCATCCTGCGTCTCAGCGGCGCAGGTTCCATGAACGGCCGGAAAGTGGAAATTGACGGGTTCAAGTGCGCCTTCAATCCTGCCCGGGGTGAGTTCACAAATGGCGTGCGATAACACGCCGCCCTCCGCTCCTGATCATTCAAGCACAGGGTAAACGTGCCATAAGTACTGAGCTTGCGATTCTGTCCCGGACATCGGCGGAAAGCCGGTGGTGAAGGCCGGGAACCACCGGATCAGGAGAAGAAAATTTCCCCGTCCCAGATGGTACGGGGAAAAGTGCCCGCTGTATTTTTAAGACGGGAGGTGACCATGATACACCTTCCGGCGTGCCCTCCGGGACGCCATGATGGTTCGCTGATGATCCAATGGTTGCGGTCGCCCTGACGCTTCTCACTGATCTGCCCGGTTGGCCCATGTTCCTCATCTCGTGCGTGTGGCCTGCGGCACAAGTGGTCTGGTCCTGAGGGATTCAGAGGTATGGGTGTCCGAAACGCATGGCAGGCTGATGTTGAAAGTGTACGGGGCGGAAGCTCAAGTGCAAATCATGCTCAGCCTCTCGCTCGAACCCTTCGCCACGCTGGACGAACCCGCTGCAGGCGAAATCGTTGCCTTCGACGTCGACTATACCGGAACTCCATGCATCACCACTGCCACCCGGCCTCTGGACTCCTGGGTAGAGGGTGGTGGCGGGGCCAAGTTCGTGAAGACTCAAGGCCAGGCGGCACAGGGTTATCGGGTGTACCTCATGCTTGAGAGCAGCGCCACCCTGATGGCATCCATCTCCCGGGAAGCCTTCAACATCCACCACACGCAACCTCTGCCAGATGGCAGAGTACTTCTCGTATGCGGTCGATGCCATTACAACGCAGGCAAACCGGAAAAGAACGGGCGTCTTTACAGCTCTGCAGGTGAGCTGCTCCATGAAATAACCTTGGGGGATGGCATCGAGTCCGTCCAGGCAGATAAATCCGGTCGCATTTGGACCAGCTATTTCGATGAGGGCGTGTTTGGCAACTTTGGATGGTCGCAGCCCCTGGGATCACCGGGATTGGTGGCATGGAGTCCGGAAGGCTCCAAGCTTTATGAGTACTGCCCGCTTCACGGCCTCGATCACATCTGCGACTGCTACGCCATGAACGTGACTAACGAGGATGTTTGGACCTGCTACTATACGGAATTTCCATTGGTACAGATCCGTGACTCAAAGGTAGTCAGCTACTGGCAGATGCCTCTCTCCGGCTCCCACGCCTTTGCAGTGCAGCGATCTCACGCATTGTTCGCAGGTGGCTACAATGAGCAGAACCATTACCGGTTGTTCGACCTGCGCGACGGCAAGGTTAAATTGCTGCGTGAGTGCAAGGTCCGGGATCGTGAGGGCCAGCCGATTCATGCAGACCGAACCATCGGCAGAGGGGACTCCATCTTCATGCTGCGTGGCCGCGACGTATTCCGGCTTTCCATCGAACAGGTGCTATAACGTACGAGCCCGACTCCTTTCAAACACCCATGGCCCAGCCCACCTTCCGCCCCGGCCTTCGCTGCTCAGCCATGGACGTGGTTGTGCTCGTCCTCGGTGCAGTTGTTGCGTGGTTCATGGGATCCGTGATCTGGTGGGCTGGAGCCGCAGTGGTTTGTGTTGTTCTGCACTTCTTTCTCTTCTGCAATGTGTTCCGCATCGCCCGTGCGTCCGAGATCATCTGGGCCGGGATATTTGTGGCGCTGTCAGCGTGTACCCTGCTGACGGAGTGGTCCGGATGGCCTGCTGTCTTCATCGCATCTGTCTGCTTGAGCACCTTCTTCATCTGGCGTGAGACGAAGCAGAAGAGCTATCACGGCATCTTCTGGCAACGGTGGAATCCAGGATTGAAGGAATGGTGGGAAGACAATAGGCACCACAGCATAGAATCGCCTACCGAAGAAGGATTGTGACGATACGCCCCTCTTATGAATACTCGGCCGGAGCGCGTGTACACCATGACTGATTACTACGACGGCCCGCGCGGGGGCATTGCGGACTATCATGACGTGCCGCACCTCTATGACTCACTGTGGCCTGAAGACGCCAAACATAGTCCCGAGCCTTTCTTGTTCCTGGTCATGCCGATAGACAGGGACACGTTCGAGCTGGCCCTCGAAGACTGGCGGATATGGCGCCGCTGGGAAAAGGCCCACAAGGAGGGTCTGGAAACCGAGGACAGTCATCCAGCATTGCCGGAGGAGCGTGCCCGGCACGAGGAATTGAAAAAACTTCTGGGCGGCAAGCTGAAAGTGATACCCGATCTGGCCATCGTTGTCCCAGGGATCTTCAGCTTCAATTCGCCCTCCGAGGGTGACGAGTGTTATGGAATGACGGTGCAATGAGGAGAGCCGATCGAGCGGCCAGAGCATCTGGTGGCTTCTTCCGAGTTCCTCGAAAACGAGTCCGATGCTGAACAACCATGAAAAAGCGCCGGTCTTCACCGGCGCCTCTTTGTTTTCAACGTGGACGTTGAACTTAGATATGTATCGGATGCCCCTCGGCCACTTCCGTGG
>JAEYUU010000209.1 GCA_023429545.1 Verrucomicrobiota bacterium | reverse complement strand
CATGGCAGGGTATTAGAATGGCGCTGAGGGCGGGTCACGACAGGCGCGCCCCGCCCCGCTCGAACACATACAATCTCCCATTTTCCGCGACCTTGAAGCTGGGTCCGGTGAATCCCAGCTTCACGAGTTCCTTGCGCAGGAACATCATCACGCCGGCATGGCTGACGATGAGAGTGTCTTCTTGGGCCTTGATGATGATCTCATCCGTGACGTGGCGGACCTTCGCCATGAAAGCGGTCTTCGCATTGCGCTGGGAGGAGTGGGAGGACATCCACGCGAGGCGCAACATCCATTTCCACACGGGGAAGGGGAGCTTGAGATCGCCCGTGCGGAAGGCATCCACCTGAGGCTCGCGCAGCTCAGGCATCTGGAGGATGTCACCGGTGAAGGCCGCCTGCGCCGTGGCATAGGCGCGGGGAAGGTCGCTGGAAAAGCAGCGGCTCCACGCAATGCCACCCAGATCGATTTGCCTCGCGATAATTTCCGTGCGCTCATACTCCTCCCGCCACGCAGCGAGCTCACCCCACGTGAACCAGCCGCGCGGCATGGGCTTCTGCACTTCGAAATGGCGGATGAGGCCGATGCGGATGGGGGGCATGTATAGGCAATCTTATGACGCGCACACAATCAAGGCAAGACGGCGGGCTACTCAATGGGTTCAATTCACGCCACTTGCCCTTCCTCCAGTCACGGGTTAGCAATAGGGTGTGATGTGGGAGTTCGTCAAATTGCACTGGAACCATGCCGTGGAGATCCTTCTCCTCGCAGTGCTGCTGTACCAGGGCTACCGATTCCTGCGCGCCACACGTGGGGCACGCATCCTCACCGGGCTGCTCGTGCTGCTGCTGGGGCTGGCGCTGGTGTCCCAGCTCCTGAAGCTGGAGGTCATCACCTGGCTGCTGAAGGGCTTTGTCACGTTCTTTGCCATCGCGCTGGTCGTCATCTTCCAGCCGGAGCTGCGCCGTCTGCTGGCGGAACTGGGGAGTCACCGGTTCTTTTCCTTCAATGGCTCTGAGGAAGCCAGCCTGGACAACCTCATCGAGGCCATGGTGCAGCTCTCGCACCGGCGCTGCGGGGCGCTCTTCGCCATCCAGCGCGGCATTGAGCTGAAGCCCTTTGCCGAGAGCGGGGTGTCGGTGGATGCGAAGATTTCCACCGAGCTCATCGGCACCATTTTCCACCCGAAGACGCCGTTGCATGACGGTGGGATGATCATCGACCAGGGGCGAATTGCCGCGGCGGGATGTGTGTTTCCCGTGAGCCAGAAGGATCTGCCGGATCGCAGCATCGGCCTGCGGCATCGTGCCGGGCTGGGCATCACGGAGGAGACGGACGCCGTGGCGCTCGTCGTGAGCGAGGAGACCGGCGCGCTTTCCCTTTGCCACAAGGGGAAGCTGGAGCATAATCTGGAGCCCGACGAGCTGCGCGAGCGGCTGCAACGCATCCTGGTATATGGCGAGGACGATAACACCAGTAACGAACCCGAATCTGGAAAGGCTGAGGAGGCTCGGTCCCCGGCTTAAAGGCTGGATCGTGAACGACTGGGAGGCCAAGCTGGTCTCCCTCGTGCTCGCCTTTCTGCTCTGGTACGTGGTGAATGATCAGGCCCGCACTGAAAGAAGGCCCATCCAGCAGGGACTGCCGAGCTTCAGAACTGATTAAGGGACAAGGAGCAAGAGAAAAGTGGAAAGCAAATCCTGAGTGCCCGAGGTATTGCGCGCCTTTGACTTGCCGCCCTTTTCGGGCTAAAGCCGCGCCCTCATGGCTTCAGCGAAGAGGAAATACTTTGGCACGGACGGGATACGCGGTGTGGCGAACAGCCACCCCATGACGCCCGAGTTCGTGATGCGTCTCGGCCAGGCGGCGGCGAAGGTGCTGGCCATGGAGGCGGAAAAGGCCGGCATCCGGCCCAAGTGCATCGTCGGTCGCGACACCCGCCTCTCGGGAGACATGATTGAAAGCGCGCTCACTGCCGGGCTTACCTCGATGGGAGTGGATGTGGTGCTGTGCGGGGTGATCCCCACGCCCGCAGTGGCGCTGATCGCCCGGCAGGAGAAGGCCGCCTTGGGCGCGATTGTTTCCGCCTCGCACAACCCCTACAAGGACAACGGGGTGAAATTCGTGGATGGCGGCGGGCACAAGCTGACCGATGCTCAGGAATTGATGATCGAGGCTGCGTTCGAGGATGAAGCCATGCTTCAACAGCGAGCTTCCGCCACCAGCATCGGCAGGAAGTCGCGCATGGATAATGCTGCGGAGCGCTTCATCGCGCATGCCGTGGCCACCATGCACAATCGCCGTCTGGACGGCATGAAGATTGCGCTGGATAACGCCAATGGCGCCGCCTACGTGACCTCCACGGAGACACTCAGGCGGCTTGGCGCTGAGGTGGAGGTCTTCCATTCCTCACCCGATGGCGTGAATATCAACCGCGACTGCGGCTGTACGCACGCGGAGTACATCGAGGCGCTCGTGAAGGAAACGGGTGCCTATGTGGGCGTGGCCCATGATGGAGACGCCGACCGCGTGGTCATGGTGGATGAGACGGGCTCCGCGTTGAGTGGTGATGAATTCATCGCCATCGTGGTGGCCTCCATGCTGCGCAAGGGTACCCTGCGCGAGAGTACCGTGGCCGTGACGACCATGAGCAACTTTGGCCTGGATGAACTCGTGGCGGGTCTCGGCGGCAAGGTCATCCGTACCGACGTGGGCGACCGCTATGTGATCGCCGCCATGCGCCAGCAGGGATTGAACTTCGGCGCGGAGGAGAGCGGGCACATCGTCTTCTTTGACCACACCACCACGGGAGATGGACTCATCGCCGCGCTGCAGGTGCTGAAGATCATGGTGGAGACCGGCGAACCCCTCAGCGAGCTGCGCAAGGTGCTCAGCCCCTTCCCCCAGGCAAAAAGGAATTTGCGCGTGAAGGCCAAGCCCCCCGTGGCGGAACTCGTGTCCGCTCAACAATTGGTGAAGGAGACGGAGAAAAAGCTCGCCAGCCTCGGACGCGTGCTGCTGCGCTACTCCGGCACGGAGTCGCTCATCCGCCTGCTCATCGAAGGCCGTGATCCCGAGTACATAGAGGCGCAGGCGGACCGCATTGCAGAGGCGATCAAGGAGCAGATAGGGGAGTAGCTGCAGCTCTGGGTGTTCTCCTAGGTCACTTCCATCGCCTGTAGCACCAAGTCGTGCACCTGGCGATTCTCCATCAGCGCGGGGAAGTTTTTGCTGCCAGGGCCATAGGCGCAGAACTCCACCAGTTCGCCGGTGTGATTCTGGCTGGTCCAGCCCACGCCGTGGTAGTCCTGCATCAGCTTGCCCACATTCGCGGGCTTCATGCCCTGCAGGTCTTTCAGCTTGTCTGCCGCGACCTTGTAGCCGGTGTGCTGCTCCAGCACTTCAGCGAGTTTCGGGCCGCTCAGGCCATCGAGCTTTTGCTGCTTCATCCATTCGAAAGAGTGGCGGATGCTGCGGATGTTCTCAAAGTACGGCGTGCTCGCGTTGTAGATGCCCGGCGCGAACCCCTGCCCGGCACCCTTGCTGACGCCATTCATCTGGATGCCACCGCATCCGTGGTCTGTGGTGACGATGAGCAGCGTCTCCGGATTGGTATCGATGAATTTGAGCGCCACCCCAATGGCGTCATCGAAGGCGAGCTGATCCTGAATGGAGGCTGCCGCGTCGTTCTGGTGGCCGGCGTGGTCGATGCGGGCACCCTCGATCATGAGGAAGAATCCATCCTTCCCGTGGGAGAGCCGGTCCAGTGCCACCTGCGCCATCTCGGAGAGCGTGGGCACCTGCGCCGCAATCGCCTTGTCATGCAGGCGGTCGAGGGTGAAGGGGATGTAGCTGTCGTAGAAGAGGCCCAGCAGCGGCTTCAGCTTGTCGTTGGAAAGCTTTCGGAGGGCATCGCGGTTGTTCACGAGGTCATAGCCGGCGGTGGTGTACTTGCCACGGAGTTCGGGGCTGAAGAACTTCTGACCACCGCCGAGGAGCACATCCACCTTGCGCTCCAGATACTGCGCGGCGATTTCGGCTTCATCACCGCGGCTGTGCTGATTGATGGCGAAGCCGGCAGGCGTGGCATGTGTGATGGTCGCCGTGGTCACCAGGCCGGTCTTGATGCCCTTCTCGTCAAGCTTCTGGTGGATCGTGCGGCCCTCACCCCCGCCGGGCAACATGTTGAGCGTGCCGTTGTTCACGCGCTGTCCGCAGCCCCATGCGCTGGCAGCAGCGGCGGAGTCGGTGACCACACTGTTCGCCGAGTACGTTTCTGCGAGGCAGCGCACCACGGGACGCTCGCGGTACATGTCCAGCCACTGCGTGGTCTTCTGCTCGAAGTGTTTCCGGTAAAGGTGGGCCATGGACAGGGCGCCATGATTCATCCCATCACTCACCATGAAGATGACGTTCTTAGCGCGCCCTGCGCTGGCAGCCGCCTTCCGGGTGTCGGCGGCCAGCAGGCTGCTCTCCGCGCCAAAGACGGCGGCGGTCATCGCGGACATGCGGAAGAAGTCGCGGCGGGTGGTGGTAGAGGAACTTGGGGTGTTCTTGCTCATAATGAAAGGCTGGCCGTGCTGGGACAAAGGGAATGGAACGAGTGAGAAAAACGTCCGCCTACAGGCGGATTCTTCAGGAAATTTGCCCCCTGCGGGACGGGTCCGCATTCCGGCTGGATTCACGGGAGCATTTCTGCACAAAATGCACCCATGCATCCCGCTGCATTGTCTCTGACTCGTTTCGCGCTCGCGGCCTGCATCTTGATACCACTCTCGGTTGCCCCCGCGCAGAAACAGTCCCAACCCATCATGGAGAAGCCTGCCTCAGGCTCTCCCGGTTGGTTCCCCTTCCACATCTCCGCCTTCGATGATGCTCCCGCCCTGCTGGATCTCTCCTTCCTGAACGACGCACCTGCGGGCAGGCACGGTTTCATCAAGGCAAAGGGCGAACTGATCGTGGATGATCGTGGCACCCCATGGCGCTACTTCGGCACGAACCTCACCGCGGCATCCTGCTTCCCCACCGAGGAGGAGGCGGTGAAGCTCGCCGGGCATTTCGCGAAATGCGGCATCAATCTCGTCCGCTTCCACTTCATGGACGCGAACTGGAGCGGCACGCAGCTCGTTCGCAAGGCAGGCGGCTTGAATGAGGAGCCTCTGGCACGACTCGACTTCTTCTTCGCGGAACTCAAGAAACGCGGCATCTACGCGAACGTCAACCTTCACGTGGGTCGCAAGTACGATGACCAGCCCGCCGGCGCGCCGGATATGAGCAAGGGTATCGATAACATCTATCCGCCGTACGTGGATGCCTTGAAGCAATACGCGCGAGATCTTCTCCTGCATGTGAATCCGCATACCGGCCTTGCGTATCGCGACGATCCTGCGGTGGCCATTGTCGAAGTGAACAATGAAAACACCCTGCTCTTCAACGCCTGGTGGCCTGCCAAGGTAAAGGGGCCGGTGCATGACTCCGTGCTGAAGCAATGGAATGACACCCTCGCGAAGAAGCACGGTAAAGAAGATGCAGGCCTCCGCGCGAAGTGGGGCACCCGCATGAAGGATGATGGACCAAACCTCATCAGTAATCCCACGTTCGCGGACAACGCCAAAGGCTGGTGGCTGGACAATCAGGGTGGTGCTGAAGCCAAGCTCTCTCCTGCGCCGGATGGTAAAGGTGTGCGCGTCACCGCGACCAAGGCCGGCTCTGCGAACTGGCACACACAACTCTTGTACGCCGGACTGCAGATCGAGACTGGCAAGACTTACCGTTTCCGCTTCCGTGCCCGAGCCGAAAAGGAAGTGAAAATCTACACCAGTACGCAGCAGTCGGTTGCCCCATATGCCATGGCCGGTCTGTGGACGTTGGTCAACGTGGGGCCCGAATGGAAGGATTACACCTACATCTTCACCGCCAAGGATTCTCAACCTGGCAAGGTGAATCTCGCCTTCGGCCCGAATCAGAACACCGGCTGGTTTGAATTCAACGACGTGAAGATGGATGCGTATTCCGACGGCTTCCTCCCAGAGGAGGCCAGCCTCGCGAAGGCAAACATCCCGCTGCCCGATGAACATGCGAACAAGGCTGTGCAACGCGAGTACTTCGAGTTCCTCGCAGACAGGGAGCTGGCCTATGCGAAGGAGATGCACCACTTCTTGAAGGAGGACCTGAAGGTGAAATGCCTTGTATCACATTCACACATCTTCTTCGGCGCGCTGCTCGGCGTGCGACGCGAAGCCCTCGTGAGTGACGTGGTGCATGCGAATGCCTATTGGCACCATCCTTCTTTCCCCGGTGGACAGTGGGACCCAAACAATTGGGAGGTAAACCAGGAGATTCTCTCTCAAAATCCCGCTGGGGGCGTGCTCTCTGAATTGGCTGTGATGCGCGCTGCGGGCAAGCCCTTTGCTCTCACGGAGTGGGATATCCCCGCGCCCATCGACTCACTTGCGGAGGGGTTGCCTCTGGTCGCCGCCTTTGCGAACTACCAGGGCTGGTCCGGCCTCACCATCTACACGTTCGCGCACAGCGGGGATGACCTGAAGACGGACCACTTCCACAGCTACTTCAACTTCCAAGGACATCCGGCGAAGCGTGCCGGCATTCCCTTCGCCGCCTTGCTTTTCCGCACGGGCACGGTGGCTCCGGGGAAGGAGCGGGCCACGCTGACTCTCTCCGTGGCATCGCTGCTGGATGACATCGCGGAAAACAAAGGCAGCGTCTGGGCGAATTGGCGCCGTTTCTATCAAAAGGTGAAGAACGACGGCTCACTCGCGCTGAAGCGGCAGACGGAAGTGCGCATCGTGGAGGAAGGG
>JAEYUU010000184.1 GCA_023429545.1 Verrucomicrobiota bacterium | reverse complement strand
CTCCAGCACCTTGAGATGCTTGGTGATGGCGGGAGGAGTCATGTCGAAGGGCTCCGAGAGTTCCTTTACGGACGCTTCACCCGAGGCCAGCCGCGCTAGAATCGCCCGCCGGGTGGGATCGGCGAGTGCGGCGAAAGTATTGCTCAGGCGGTCGGACATAGCGATTAACTAATAGGTGAATTAACCAAAGAGTTAAATACGCAATGGCTGGAAATTGTCAACCCGTGGTTCGGGTCTTCTCCAACGAACGGCGTCTGCATCGGTTATGAGGGTGCTTCCGCATTCCAAGGTCGCGCAATATCGCCACCGCTTGCTGCCAAGGGCTCAATGCCCAACCCTACATCCCACCTGCTTACGTTGAACGAAATATCCCTAGTGGAGGCAGCTGGGCCCGAAGCGTCCTTGAGGGACTTTTACTTCGCTTACTTCTTTCACTATCGCGCGCGGGTACTCCGCAGACACCAAGCCGCCGCGATAGAATACAACCACCGTTTCGGACTCGCAGTAGCGTTCGGCCTCCACAATGACACCCCGAAAGAGAGAAGGAGCCTGTAGGTCCTCATCACCATTGGATTTTCTGGAGCCATCATAAATAAGTTGCTCGGAATTGCGCTTCTGTCCAGCGACAGAATTCCATGGTCGCAACCGCGAAACTCCCGCCCCTGTGAGCGAAGCGGCGTCATCTTCAGTCTGGATGCTGCGTGAAGCCCCGTCCGCAAAACCTGCAGCCAAATTGACATGCATGCCAGATCGCGCATCCTGCCGGATGTCAGACAGGCAGTTGCATAAGATACCCGCGGCGCAGCGGGTTGCTGAGCTCATCGAAGGAAGTCTTGAGAATCCTCCCAGTTTGCGAACCCTCGCACAGGAGGTCGGATTGACGTCGTTTCAGCTCAGCCGTGTGTTTCATCGATATCACGGCGAAACGATACCGGGCTATCTGCGGAGATTGAGAATGGCACGGGCCGCTTCACTGCTGGCCACGTCAAACATGATGATCCGCCAGATCGCGTTCGCCGTCGGCTATACCAGCCTCGGCGCCTTCGTGCGAGGGTTCACCCGGGAGCTTGGCAACACTCCAAGCGCCTATCGGAAGGCCGTCCGCTCCCGTTCCGGAAAAGAGGGGTCAGGGGGACTCTGCGGTCTCGCAGCGGCATGGTTCCATGATCTTTGCTGGCCGCTGACGGATCTGTTGAAGTTCTGCTGCTGATGAGGCGGGCGCTACAGTTCCAGCACAAACACCGCCTGCGCCGTCTGGGGATCGAAGGGCACTGAGACATGCTCGTGCATGACCTTCCAGCCCTCCGTCTTCCGTTGGAAGCAGATCGTCACACGCACCCATCCGCAGGTGGCGGCTGCGTTGGTCTTCCGGTTGGTCAATCGCTGGAGGCACGAGGCAAAGGCCACATGCTCCCCGGCGGTGATATGCAGCTCGCGAACTTCTGAACCCAGCGCTTCCGGTAGATGGGGCATCATCTGTTCCCAAGTCTGGCGATAGGCGGTGGCTCCCTGATGTTCGTGAGGAGGCACGGCATCGAAGAAGCGCACCTCGGGATCATAGTGCTTGAGCAGCTGATCGAGGTCCCTGGCCATCAGTGCTTCGCGCCACTGATCCATGAGATGCTTGATCTCCACAATCGGATCGCGGTTGGCAGATGATGAAGGCGTGTCAGTTTCGAAGGTGGCCATGACGTGATTGGGGTGGTGAGGTGCATCAACCCGTCCCATGCGATCATCAGACGGATTCGGAGGTAAGACGAATGACCGGCGTCCCAAGGGACACGGAACCGCGAATTCTTTCTTCCGCCGAATCGCCCCCTCTTTCCGGGGCTGGCGTCAGGCTAGGCCGCCGCCGGGAAGCGGGACATCTGCTGCTGGCGATGCCAGGCAAGCGCCGCCTGGCTTGCCACTTCGAAAAGATCATGATGCCGCAGGACCTGGGAGGCATGCGCGTGTGCATCTCCGAATTTTGCCGCGGTCGCGAGCGTCTTCATGACCGGCGCAAGTTGGACATAACCGTGCAACTGGGAGAACTGCACCAGCTTATCCGCCATGTCCGCAATCTCCGGTGCAGCCAGTTCGGCCAGTTGTGTGCGCATGGCCAGCATCATGAGGCGGGCTTCCTTGATGGATTTCGTCAGGGCCATCTCATCGCGCCCACGCATGCCTTCGTCGAGCTGCCGCATATCGAGAAGGCGCTCTGCAGGGCCTTCTTTCCAGCAGTGTCCCTGAGTGAGCAGCTGAATGAGGTTCCGCTTCAGCGAGGTCATGGTATAGGGCTTGCTGATGAAGCCGTCCATGCCCACCGCCCGGCAGAGGATATACACGTCATCAGGGTTCTCCCCCGTGACTGCCATGATGCGTGGCCGGTTTGGAAGCGAGGTCCACTGGTTCAGCAGGTAGCTGGCGGCTGCCACGCCGTTCAGTTCCGGCATTTGCAGATCCATGAGGATAAAGTCGAAGGTTTCCCGCTCTGCCAGCCGGAGCGCTTCGTGCCCGTTGGAGGCAAAACGAGATTCGCCTCCCAAAAACATCACAGCATTCGCCATCAGCTTTTGCTGAGCAGGCATGTCATCGGCGATCAAAAAACGAACTGGCATTGAGGAAGGTACGGAACTTTGGAGGGGAAGCTTGCCCCTTGCAAGGCATGGAATCGTTTTGCATGGTTAGTTGAATGTCGCTTCAGGTCACCCATCAGCCGCTCGAGGCTCGCCGTCTCTCCGCGGCGCTGGCTGGGCATGGCGTAGGATGCGAGGTGCAGGTGCATGAGGAGCTGTCCTCCACCAGTGACCTGGCGCGGGAGCTTGGCGCTGCTGGTTATGCGCATGGAATGGTGGTTTTCGCGGAAAGCCAGACCTCTGGCCGGGGCAGGCGGGAGAACCGGTGGACCGCGCCTCCAGGGCAGGACATTCTTTGTTCCATCCTCGTGCGCCCCAGCGTGCGCGTGGAGCACTGGGCACGGCTCACCACGCTGGCTGCGCTGGGCATTTGCAAAGCGATCGAGACAACGACCTCGCTGCAACCGGAAATCAAATGGCCAAATGATGTCTTTCTCCAGGGTCGGAAATGCGCCGGCATTCTGGCGGAGACCTATACAGGGACAGTTGGGTCCTACATGGTGCTCGGCATCGGGCTTAATGTGAACACGGATGTGTATCCGCCGGAGCTTCGGACCACCGCCACCTCCATGCGACTTGCCATGGGGGATGGCCGGCTGCTTGACCGCAATCTCATCGCCATCGCCCTGATGAAGCAGTTG
>JAEYUU010000170.1 GCA_023429545.1 Verrucomicrobiota bacterium | reverse complement strand
GTGCTGCGCTGACCGCTGCGGGATTCCAGGCGAAGCGTGCCGAGGTGCTTCGCCTCGTTGCGTGCGACCAGCGCCTCAAAGTCACGAAGCATCGCTACATGGCTCGGGAGGGTCTGTGCTTTCGCTGTCAACGCCCGTACGGTGGCGCTGGGGCCTTCCAGAACTTCCAAGGTGAAGGTGATGTGCCTTGGTACGCCTGAACAGAGTTGTTCGGTGTAGGCTTCCACCAACTGGATTGCCTCCGCATTCGCATAGATACTTAAAGTTTCCCATTCGGGATCGTAGAGCACCTTCGCTTCTTTTCCGAGGACGATGCCTTGCGCACTCATGAGCTTCACCCACACCTCGGTGGAGTCTGCGATAGCCTGATCCCACACTGCGTTGTCGGCGGACGCGGCAGGTAGTTTTTTGGCCGGCTCGTCGTACAAGGCTTCGGCAAGCACGCGGAAGGTCCTCAGCTCGCAGCTTTGTTCTCCAGAGGCCGGCTCATCTTGGCCATGAATGGGTGCACCCATGATCATCAACAGGACTCCAATCACAAAGATGGGCTTAAGAGGGGATGCCATGGAGGGGGTTGGTGAACTGGATGGTGGCGGGGGCAGGGTGCTCCACATCCTGCTGGAGAAGGCCGTTTTTTGGCAAGAGCCAATGTCGGGATGACCGGAATCGGAAGTCTAAGCCCACCCATCTCCGCGCAAAAAATCCCGGCAAGAAGCCGGGAAGCTCATCGTTTTCACGGCGCGCATCCCCTATCTGCGCTGGCTGGCTGGCTTGAACGCTGCTGATGCCGAACGGGGAAGCGTATCCAATGACCCTGTTCCCGTACCCTGCAAGAGCCCGACCAACAGCACTACCACGACGCACGCTAATCCAGACACCGCCCCCAACCCTGACCCTGAAATGAAGAGAAACAGCTACCCCCGAGCCCTGCGCAACGCCCTCACGGCGAGCGCGGTGCTGGCCTTTGCCTGCTCCCTGAACGCAGCAAAGCCCGATGCCACCCCAGACGCTTCCAAGACGGGCGCCGCCGCCGCCCAGGCGGAGAAGTCCAAGGCGCCCCTTGCCGGCGCGAAACCCAAGAACGCCAAGGCAGCGGCGAAACGCCAGGAGGCACGCGCCACAGTGGCCAAGCTGCAGACCCCGCCCTCCATCTCGGCCAGGTCGAAGGTGAAGCCCGAGGTGAACGCCACGGCAGCGAAAATCGATGAACTGGTGGCCGCGAAGCTGGCGGCGGAGAAGATTTCCCCGAATGCGGAAATCACGGACGAGACCTTCGTGCGCCGCATTTACCTGGACATCGCGGGGCGCGTGCCGACGCCTGCAGAGGTAGACTCCTTCCTCGCCTCCAAGGAGGCGGGCAAGCGCAGCAAGCTCATCGACAAGCTGTTGGCGAGTGATGCGTACGTGCAGCACTTCTTTAACTTCTGGGCGGACGTGCTTCGCGTGAAGAGCGGTATCCTCCCCGGCGGACAGGGGCGCGATGCTGGCGCGGCCTACATCAAGTATCTGAAGGATTCCCTGCGCGCGAACAAGCCCTACGACCGCATGGTGCGCGAGATGCTCACGGCGGACGGCTCGACCCACGAGAACGGCGCCATTGGCTACTACCTGCGCGACTACAACATGCCGCTGGATAACATGGCGGTGACGACCCAGATCTTCCTGGGCACCCAGATGGTGTGCGCACAGTGCCACAACCACCCCTTCGACAAGTGGAGCCAGATGGATTACTACCAGATGGCCGCCCATAGCAATGGCATGACGGGCGTGAACAACTTGGCGAACCAGGCGGATGTGGAGCGCTTCATGACGGGTCAGGGCATCAAGGGAGAAGACCGCCGCCCGTTAACCCGGGCGATGTCGGAGATTCTTTTCCGACTCAGATTCAACCATGTGTATGCGCTTGACCGTTCGCTGCGCCTGCCCGCGGACTACCAGTACAAGGATGCGAAGCCGGGCACCCGTATCGAGCCGGTGATTCCGGCTGCCTTCTCCAAGGAAGGCAAAATCGTGAAGGAGGGTGAAGCGCCCATCCTGGCCTACTCGCAGTGGATGACGGCCAAGGAGAACCCGCGTTTCACCCTCGTGGTAGCGAACCGCCTGTGGAAAAAGGTGTTCGGCATGGGGGTCATTGACCCGGTGGACGAGCTGACGGACTCCACGGTCCCCAGCAATCCGCAGCTTATGGAGTTCCTGGAGCAGACGATGAAGGACGTGGACTACGACATGAAAGCGTATCTGCGCATTCTCTTCAACACCAAGAGCTACCAGCGCGCTGCGTACACGCAGGACGTGGAGCTGGGCGCTGCGTACCATTTCCCCGGGCCGTTGCTGCGCCGCATGAGTTCAGAACAGATTTGGGATTCCCTGGTCACCCTCATGAAGGACAATCCGGATGAGGCCAGCCATGAGACTTATCTGGAGACGATGCGTGGACTTACCCGCATTGAGTGGATGGACCGCACGGTGGCAGCGCTGACGCCTGCTGAGCTGGTGGAAGGCGCCAAGGAGGTGGCGAAATACAAAGATGTCCTCACTGCGGATGTGCAAGCCAAGACCGCCGCGCTGAAGGCAAACCCGGATGACGAGGCGGCCATCCGCGAGGCGAAGGCTGCCGCCCGGACCCAGCGTGCGAAGATTTACGAGAAGTCAGACGAGATCGTCTTCGAGTTGGGCTTCCAGAAGCTGGTGCAAGAGGCCGAGAAGGACAAAGCTGCTCTCGCGAAGAAGACCGATGCGCAATTCGCCAGCCAGGTGGCTGGGGCGGTGAAGCATTTCGGGCGCATCCCAAACATGGAGGAGGCGCTGAACTACGTGCTGAAGGAACAACGCGAAGCGGTGGAAGCAGTCTCCAAAGCGCGCAGGGATCGCGAGATGGAGGCGTGGGGCGTGAAGAAGGGCCCGCCACGGCAGGCGTATAACGCCTTCGCCGACTATCGTGACCGCAACATGATGCGCGCTGCGGATCTGCGTAATCCCGCGCCAAACGGCCACTTCCTCCGCCTCTATGGGCAGAGCGACCGTGAGATCGTGGACAATGCCAATCGCGACGCCAGTGTGATGCAGGCGCTCACGATGATGAACGGCACGCTCTTCCGCAATCTGCTGAGCCCCTACTCGGTCATCAGCCGCAAGATGACGAAAAGCGCGGACCGCGACGCGGTGATCGACGCGGTGTATCTC
>JAEYUU010000017.1 GCA_023429545.1 Verrucomicrobiota bacterium | reverse complement strand
CCAATATTCCGCCACTCCCGTCTTCCATCCTTGCACGGGGTCTCGATGCCCGCTCTAAATGAGAAGCACGGCGGCCACTTGCCTGCCGCATCCGATTTTCCTATAGAAGAGAAAGAGCCATGACCCGCGTTACAGATCTCCATGTTGTCACAAATACCGCACTGCCCGCGCCGCAGGGGCTGGTTCAGGAGATTCCGCGCACGGACAAGCATGCGGAGTTCGTGGCGAGGTCGCGCGGCGAGATTGAGCGAATCCTGAGCGGAGAGGATTCACGCCTGCTGATCATCGTGGGACCGTGCTCCATCCATGATCTCAAGGCGGGCCGCGAGTATGCGGAGCGGCTGGCCACGCTGGCGCATGAGGTGCGGGAGCGGATGCTGCTGGTGATGCGGGTGTATTTTGAGAAGCCGCGCACCACGCTTGGGTGGAAGGGGCTCATCATGGACCCGCATCTGGACGGCACGAATGACATCCCGGCGGGCCTGCGCATGGCGCGCACGTTCCTGCGGGATGTGCTGGACTGCGGCGTGCCCACCGCCACGGAGATGCTGGATCCCATCACCCCCCAGTACATCGCGGATCTCGTGTGCTGGAGTGCCATCGGTGCGCGCACCGTGGAGTCGCAGACACATCGGCAGATGGCGAGCGGTCTCTCCATGCCCGTGGGGTTCAAGAATGCCACCTCCGGCGCGGTGCTGCCCGCCATCAACGCCATCAAGGCGGCGACGCAGCCGCAGACTTTTCTGGGCATCAGTGAGGATGGCCGCGCGAGCGTGGTGAATACCACCGGCAATGCCGCGAGCCATCTCATCCTGCGTGGTGGTGATGACGGACCGAACTTCGATGCGGCCTCCGTGGGCGCGGCGCTCGGCTTGCTGGAAAAGAATGGCCTGCCCCCGGTGGTGATGATCGATGCCAGTCATGCGAACTGCGGCAAGGACTGCACCCGCATGCCGGATACCTTCCGCCAGATCGTACGCCAGCGTGTCACCGGCACACGCGGCATCATCGGCGCCATGCTGGAGAGCAATCTTGTCGCGGGAGCGCAGAACCTCGGAGCCTCACGCGAAGTGCTCGTGTACGGGAAGTCCATCACGGATCAATGCATGGACTGGGAGACCACGCAGGAGCTCATCTGGGAGGCCGCAGGCTGCCTGCCCTGTGCCACCATCAGCCAGACGGTGTTTGCTTGAGCTGTGCATCGCTCACGATAGTAGTGGGCAACTCCCATGGACTGCCGCCCCTCACGCACCCAGGATCCGGATGAGTGGATTGCCACCTGTCCGCCATTTTCGAAGCCGATATGCGAGGAGCTTCGCGAATGGATCTTCCGCTGGGAGCCGGACCTCACGGAATCCATCAACAGCAACATGCTCTGCTACTCGCGGCGGAAGCGGGTGGTGTCACTCGGTGCGTTCAATGATCATGCCGAGATCTGCTTTTATCGCGGAGGGGAGTTGCCGGATTCCGCGAAGCTCTTCAACCACGGCGAGGGCAACATGGGCATCCGCGGCATCAAGCTCACGTCGCTGGATGCGTTGAACAAGGGGGCGCTGCGTGCGCTGGTACATGCCGCCGTGGCACTGGATGCCCAACCTGCCCTGCCATCACCGCCCAAGGTGAAGCGAGAACCGTGGCTCATGCCGCCGCTGCTGGAGGAGGGGCTGAAGAAAAACAAAAAGGCCGGCGCGTTCTTCGCGAGCCTGAAGCCCACGTATCAGCGTGAGTACATGGTGTGGGTCGGCATCGCCAAGCGTGAGGACACGCAGCAGGCACGGCTTAAGGAGACGCTCAAGGCACTGGCCGCGGGGAAGAAGTGGGCGCAGCGCAAGGATGTGTGAGCTCTCTCATCTCGGGGGAGGTGGCTGGTGCAGGGAATTCAATACAGAGACGCGGAGACACGGAGGAGATGAGGGGGAAGTGCATGAAGGATAATCCGTGATCAGTCACGGCATCGCACGCAAGGGGCGCGCTCCCTTGTCTTTCGTGCCGCTTGGTTCACTTCTTCTTTTTCTTCGTGGCCGCAGGCTTCTCCGGCAATGGCGGAGGCGCGACGAAGTCCCCCGTGATTAATTCCATCAGGCGCGCACCGCTCGCGGTGAGAGCACCGGTGCTTCCGCTTCCGGAGACATAGCCACGGCAGTGGTACGCGTGTGGCATGCCGACATCGCGCACCCAGGTGACGGTAGGACGCGACACAGTCTGCGCGGCGGGTTTCACGCTGAGAGGCAGACCTGATTCACTGAGGGTGAATTCCCATGATGCCGAGCTCTGTTCCACATCCTGTCCCAGCCACGGATAGAGCTTCACCAGTTCGAGCGCGCCCTTGCGTGGCGTGAGCACCTTGAAGCCGGGAGGAGTGGTCTTGATGAAATCCACCACCGTCAGCGCGGGGTTCTGACGATGCGCGAGGAAGAGTCCCGCGATGTTCAGACCGGAGAGGTTCAGTCCATTATACTTGCCATGGTGATTCGGACTGGGGCGGAAGTTCTTCGTGTGCCAGTCCTCGAAGCGGCTGCTGAGAAACAGGTTCAGCTCCACGTGCACATGCGAGCGGCGCCGGGCAATGCCTGCACGGGTGTGGCCCATCACTCCGATAGTGCTGCCCGGCTCCACCTTCGCGCCCACCGTGACGAGGCAACTGCTGAGGTGGGCGTACAGTGAATAGAAAGGACCCTGTCCCCAGTCGT
>JAEYUU010000638.1 GCA_023429545.1 Verrucomicrobiota bacterium | reverse complement strand
GTGCTGGCAGATGACATGGGCCTGGGGAAAACGGTGCAGAGCATCGCATGGGTGCTCTGGCTGCGGCAGCGCGCCCTGGAGAACAATGGCGAGAACCTCGCGCCGTGCCTGGTCGTGTGCCCGAAGTCTGTGCTGGACGTATGGGCAATTGAATTCAGCAAAGCCGCTCCCGGCCTCCGCGTGGAGGTGCTGAGGGAGAAGGACACGCTGAATCTCGCGGTGCTGCAAAGGGAGTCTGATGTGCTGGTGCTGAACTACGCCCAGCTCCGCGCCTGCATCGAAGAACTTCAGAAAATCAACTGGCTGGCCGCCATTCTGGATGAAGGCCAGCAGATCAAGAATCCCGATTCCAAGGTGGCGCAGGCGGCCCGGCAGCTTCAGGCGCAAAACCGCCTGGTGCTCACCGGCACACCGCTTGAGAACCGCCTGCTGGATCTCTGGAGCCTGATGACCTTCGCCACACCCGGGGCGCTGGGAGATCGCGCGTATTTCCAGCGCCACTTCGATCGCCGCAAGGATGATCGGGCCGCGGAACGCCTCAGCGCGCGGCTCCGCCCCTTCATCCTCCGTCGCACCAAAGGACAAGTGGCCCGCGAACTGCCGCCACGCTCGGAGGAGAACATATTCTGCGAACTTACCGGCTTGCAGGAAAAGCTCTACCGCGATCAGCTTGCGCAGGCGCAGCACATGATCCTCACCGCCACTGGCGCAGACCTGCTAAACAAACGCCGCTTCGCCATTCTGCAGGCCATCACACGCCTGCGGCAGATCTGCTGCCACCCCGCGCTAGTGCAGCCGGGCGCTGAAAACGAAGAGAGTGCCAAGCTCAACGCGCTGCTCGAGCTTCTCGATCAGTTGCACGACGAAGGACACAAGGTGCTCGTCTTCTCGCAGTTTGTGTCCATGTTGAAGATCATCCGGGACAGGCTCACGACCCTGGGCCGCCCCTTCCACTGGCTCACTGGCGCCACGCAAAACCGCGCGGAGGTGGTACAAGGGTTCCAGACGGATCCGGAGGCATCAGTGTTCCTGCTCTCACTCAAGGCTGGTGGCAGCGGCCTGAATCTCACCGCGGCAAGCTATGTGATCCTCTACGATCCCTGGTGGAACCCGGCAGTGGAAAATCAGGCCATCGACCGTGCCCACCGCATTGGCCAGACCCAGCCGGTGATGGCGTACCGTCTTCTGGCGAAGGACACGATCGAGCAGAAGATCCGACTCCTGCAGCAGCAGAAGCAGATGATGAGCAATGACGTTCTCGGAGAGGAAAGCTTCGCCAGGAATCTCGGCCGCGAAGATCTGGAATACCTCTTCGGTCTCGCCGAGCCGCAGGAAGTCGCGGAAGAAGGTTGAACCTGCCCTTTCCTTTACAAGAAAGCGGGGATGCCAGCTCCTGCCGGCATCCCCGCTGTGATTGAACTGTCTCGAATCTTACCGCTTTACCCTGCCACGGAGTCGCATCCAGTTCGGGATGTCGAGATCGTCGCCGTCCACGATGGTCTTGTCCGTACCTTTGAAACGGGCGACTTCCTCCTGCTGAAGATTCAGGGAAGGCTGCTTTGCTTCGATGACCTTCTTCGCGGGAGCGGTTGCGGTTGCCTGCAAAGTGCGCTGGGGTTCACGGCGCGGCTCCACCGTGGGCTGCACACCGGCATGAGGCTTGGGCTGGATGTACTTGTCTGCCCAATGAGAAGCGGCGGCCTCGGGAGATCTCGGACCCTCCTTGGCCTCAGCCTCCTCCTGAGCATCATCAAGCTCGTCCACCACGTCGTCATCGCCTTCTTCCTGCTCGACGTCCTCTTCATCCTCGTCCTCGTCGTCCACCATGGAGAAGATGGACTGCTTCACGAGCGGCTGGACTTCTTCCTCGTGCCGGGAAGGGGCGCTGGTCGCCGGGGTCGGTACCGGACCAGTGGCAGTATGGGGCTGCACCAGAATGCTGGTGGCCTTGATCGACTGCTCCTTCACTACCACGATTTCAGGCTCCACCGTTTCATGGCGGGGCGCTTCGGCGTGGACCGGCTCTGGCATCGCAACAGGTGCTGGCACCGGTGGCGGCTCGGGAAGCGACTGCGGTGCTTCCATCACAAGAGGGCTCGGTGCAGTGGGAGCCGGCACCACGAACGGAACCGCGGGAGCTTCCATCACCAAGGGGGCTGCGGCAATAGGAGCCTCTTGGACAGGTTCCTCGAACAGCGGGGCTTCCTGCACCGGCAACGTCACGATCTGGGCCTGACGCGGGGGCAAAGCTGCCTGTGGAAGCGGAGCAGGAGCTGGCGCGGGCGCAGCGACCGGGACCTCCATCACGGGCTGTGGTTGTTCCACGAAGTTGCCGAAGAGTTCCCCCGATGACGGTTCAGGCTTTCTGACTGGGGTTGGAACATGAGCTGACGCAGGGCTCATGGTTACTGGAGCATGCAGTTGAAGTCCATTCCCCGAGTATGCGGGGGCCTTCTCACCGGCGGGCTTCGCTACGGCCTGGCGGCTCGTGATGCGGGGCTCCAGCACTGTGTCCGCAGAGGGTTCCAGGGCCATCTGCTGCGCGGTAAGAGAGCTGATGAGCGTGACGGTCATCATGTCACCCAGCTTCGGATCCACTGCCAGGCCGAACATGATCTGCGTCTCATCAGGCACGTGCTTGCCGAGCTGCTTCATGAGGCTTTCCACCTCGGCAAGCGTCAGGCTTTCCCCGCCCGCGATGTGCACGAGCAGATTGCGTGCGTTTTGCAAAAGCTGTCCCTGATTCACCAGCGGGCTCTTGAGCGCGCGCTTCAGTGCATCCTGCACGCGGGTCGTGCCGCGAGCTTCGCCGAATCCGAAGAGGCAGCGTGCATTCGGGCTGCGCAGGGCAGTCATGAGATCCGCGAGACCCATGCGGACCACGCCGGGTTGCGCGACCATGGTGGAGATGGCGCGCACGCTGTGACCGATGAGTTGATCCGCCTGGCTGAAGGCCTTCTGGATGCCTTCCTTGGGAAGGACCAGTTCGCCCATCCGGTTGTTCTCAAACAGGATGACGGCGTCCGCGCAGCGCTGCAATTCTTCCAGGGCCATCTCCGCCTGGGTAAGACGGCGGCGGCCTTCGAAGGAGAAGGGCATCGTGGCAAACACAAACACCATTGCCCCCTGATCCCGCGCAATCCGCGCCACTACGGGCGCGGCTCCCGAACCGGTGCCGCCACCCAGACCGGTGCAGATGAAAACCATATCATGCCCCTGAAGGGCGACGCGGATCTGCTCCGAGGACGCTTCCGCCGCCTCGCGGCCAAGCTCGGGGTCGCCACCGCAACCGATGCCCCGCATCATTTCCGCGCCAAGCTGGATTTTCAGCGGCGCCATCGCGTGCCCCAGCACCCGCACATCCGTGTGCATGGACACCAACGTGACATCCATGAGCCGATCCAGGCAGATGCGGTCGAGCACGTTCAGGCCACCGCCACCCACACCCACGACACAAATCTTGAGGGATGACATCGCCGAGGGTTCGCGATCCTGGTTGCGTTGAAATTCTACCATAAGCCTGGTTGGTTGAAGGTGCGGTTGGTTGCTGGCTAGAGGTGTGTTAACTCAAAATCGGGAAAAGCACCAGAATGATCTGGGGCCGGCGAAAGTTTGGCTGTCGCGTCGTTCTGCTCCCGGGCGGGCGCAGCCGGCAGGCTACATCGTCCAGGAACTGAACATTTCGACCATGCGCCGGCCAAGCTTGGCGAAAGGCGACAGCCAGGGTTTTTCGGAATCCATCAATTGCGCGTAACGAATGAGGCCAATGGGCCCTGAGTAGCAGGGATTCTCATATGTGGCGGTGGCCCCTCCCTGAGGAGAGG
>JAEYUU010000610.1 GCA_023429545.1 Verrucomicrobiota bacterium | reverse complement strand
GCGATACGGCGCTGTGCCGCGCGCGACCACGCTGACCATGAGTGAGCTCTGGAACCAGCCGCGATGCTGATCCGTCGCCTCCAGATACAGGTCCGCAGGCGCGCCGAGATCCGGATTGCGATCCAGCACGGCCACATGGCTGCAGCCGGAGTCGATCCACACGTCCAGCGTATCCACGCCACGGGTCGTTCCTTCGGGAAGGCCGAGCATCTGCGCCCAGGTGGCGTCGTCCTTTTCGAACCACGCATTGGTCCCTTCCTTTTCAAAGATGTCCGCGACCTTGCAGGCGAGGTCAGCGGTGAGGATCACCGAGCCATCCTTCGCATAGAAGGCAGGCAGCGGCACACCCCACGTGCGCTGGCGGCTGATGCACCAGTCCGGGCGCGATTCCACGGTGCCATGGATGCGGTTGCGTGCCCACGCGGGCAGCCACTGCACCTTGTCGATTTCCTCCAGGGCCCTGCCACGGATGGCATCCACCTTGATGAAATACTGCTCCACCGCACGGAAGATGATGGGCGTCTTCGAGCGCCAGCAGTGTGGGTACTGGTGCACGTAGTTCTCACGCGCCAGCAGCGCGCCCTTCTCACCCAGCAGGGTGATGATGGGTTCATTTGACTGGAATACGTGCTTGCCCACGAGATCGGGCAGGCCGACCTCGCTCGTGTACAGGCCCTTGCCATCCACAGGTGAAAAGATCTCCATCCCGTGAGACTTGCCCGCGAGATAGTCATCATGGCCATGTCCGGGCGCGATGTGCACCTGGCCCGTGCCAGTGTCCGCCGTCACGAAGTCGGTATTGATGATCTTCGACGTGCGGGGGAGGAAGGGATGCTGAGCCTCCAGTCCCACAAACGCGCTGCCTTTCAGCGTGGCGTGCTCCTTTGCCAGGGTGAAGCCGGTCTTGGCGGTGAACTCACCCTGCAATCCTTTGAAGAGCACGAGCTTGCGTGTCTCGCCCGCGGCGTTGGCGAAGTCGCCCACCACGTAGTCGAAGGTCTCGTGCAGCGCGATGCCCAGGTTCGCGGGCAGCGTCCACGGTGTGGTGGTCCAGATCACCATTGAGGCGCCCTTCACTTCCGCGGGCACGGAAGCGGAGTCCACCAGATCAAACGCGACATAGATCGCGGGCGAGGTCTTGTCCTTGTACTCCACCTCCGCCTCCGCGAGCGCGGTGCCGGCGCCGTAGCTCCAGATCACCGGACGCTTGCTCCGGTAGATGAGATCCTGCTCCACGAACTTCGCAAACGTGCGGATGATGTCCGCCTCGTACGCCGGGTCGAGTGTGAGATACGGCTTCTCCCACTGGCCGAATACGCCCAGGCGCTTGAAGCTCTCGCGCTGGATGTCGATGTATTTCCGCGCGTACTCCTCAGACTTGCGGCGGATTTCAACAGGGCTCAGGCCGGCGCTTTCCTTCACCACGCGGAACTCGATGGGCAGACCGTGGCAGTCCCAGCCGGGGACAAATGGCGCGTGGTAGCCCAGCATGCTCTTGGACTTCACCACCAGGTCCTTCAGCACCTTGTTTAGCGCGGTGCCCATGTGCACATCGCCATTGGCGAAGGGCGGGCCGTCATGCAGCACAAACTTCTTCGCGCCCTTCCGGCGCTCTTGGATGCGATCATAGAGCCTGGAGGATTCCCACTGGGCAAGGCGCTGCGGCTCCCTCTCCGTGAGGCTGGCGCGCATGGGGAAGTCCGTCACCGGCAGGTGCAGGCTCTCCTTGTAAGGATTGGGCGCTTCCTTCTCCTTGTCTCTGGCTTTCTCTGGCTTCTTCTCGCTCATCAGGTTTTGTCCGGCACGCCGGGGAAAAATGGTGGATGCGGAGCCTAGCGGACTTTGGGGGAAAGGCAAATGCGCTGAGCGCGTGTCGCGTACGCCCACAAACGCACCTTGCGGAAGATGGCGCACAGGAGGTTGCGAGGCCCCCTGCGTCCTCGCTTCCGCGTGCAAAGGTACCGGCTCCGGATGCCGCATGGCGCTCAGCTTGGGATGAGGGCGAACGCCTTTTCACCATGGGCGGGCCCGTGCCACAGCCGTCGCGGGATGTACTATGCAATCATCCGTCATGCTCGCGATGAACTCGCGCGAGGTCGCTGGACATCGCCCTTTCCCACCGACGCAGATGCCTTCGTACGCAGGTTTCCCCTTCGATAAGGGGCAAATCTTTTCCAAACGCTGCCAGGGGTGACTTCTTCCGGCATTGCACCGTTTTGACAAAAAAGGCTTGCCGTGCTTGGGCCTGCTTCGCAAACTCGCCTGCGTTTCATTCAGAGACAGCAACTCAAAGCAAGCAATTAGAACCACCAAACGACCATCCCAATGAGCTCCATCATTCCCATGATTTCTTCCGGCGTTGCCGGCCCGCTCGGAGTCCTTCATCTTCCCCGTCTCTGGCAGAAGGCTTCCCTTGAAGCCGCCGGCAAGCTTCACCCTGACTACCCCGGCTGCGGCAAAGGCTACGACCAGATGGTGCTTGATGGACTGGGCCTCGATCGCGAGGAGTTCCTCAGCTACATCAAGACCAGCAAGCCCTCCTACATCCAGCTCGAAAGCTGGATCCTCTCCAAGAAGGGTGGCAGCCTTGACCAGGCCGCGGTGAAAAAGCTCAACGAAGCCATCAAGGGCTACAACCATGACGATGGCACCCGCGCCAGCATCCTCTCCGCCGCAGGCCGCCCTGATGACGGCAGCATCAAGGACGCTGTGAACCTGAACAACCTCGACGACTGGGCGACCTTCTACAGCGCTGAGCTGAAGTAAGCACCGGCACCAGGTCCATTGTGATATTGAAAAACCCGAGGCCATCGCGGCTTCGGGTTTTTCGCGTTTGATTTGGCAGCGCCCCGCCCGCGCTCACGCCGCCGCCTGCACCGCGAGGATGCACTTGTGGATATCCTCACGCAGTTGCTGCACCTGGTCACGCACTTCCGGCACATTGGTGCCGGGGTGTACCAGGTGCGCGCCCACGGGAATGAGGCTCAGGGTGAAAAGATGCCCGTCAAGATACCGCTTTGCCTCCTCCGGTGTCGCCAGGCTGAACACCCCTGCGTAGAAGCGCGGCTTCGGATCCTCAGTCGCACCCAGCGAGCGGAAAAGTTCCCGCACGATGCGCACGCTGTCCATGAGTCGCGCCCGATCCGTGGCGGCCAGATGATCCAGATACTCCCTGGCGCTCTCCTGCAGGCCGGAGTGCACCAGCCAGCGATCGTTCACTTTGCGCACCCATGACTCCAGGGCGCAATCGTCTTCAGGGAAGCCATGGTTCTTCCGGTCGGAACACGGTGCAGCGGCTGTTGCTAGCGAAATGGATTCAGACTTCATGTCAGAATGGGAAGTGTGTGTGAGTACGATGCGTCAGGCGCTGGGTTTCCCTTTTCAATCGAGAGGATGCGCAACCGGCGTGAGCCGCCCGGAGCATCAAGCGTCACGGTGGCGCCGAGAGGACGGCCGAGCAGAGCCATGCTGATGGGGGCCAGCACAGAGAAGTAGCCGGCGTCCATGTCTGCCTCGTGCGGCAGCACAATCCGGCAGACCATGGCATCGGACGCGGGAGCAGCGATTTCATTCACCGTGACTGCATCATAAAGACCCACCGCGGGTGATTTCACAAGAACTTTCGACGGTGGGATCCCGGCCTGGGCGACCAGGCGCATCAACTCCCGGTGGCGATCCGCGTCGAGCGGGGAGAACAATTCACGTTGAGCGTGAAGAGCATGGATAAGATTGATGTCTTTCTGCGATAGAATAATGGAATCAGTGATCATGATCGTGCACATGGGTTCTGGGGTGCGCGCAGGAGCACGCGTCACCGCCGGGCGGGGACAAAACAGAAGGGCGCTGTGGTGTGACGCGGGGCGAGCCTGAGGTACAGCAACTCGCGAAAAGGCGGCCCCGCCTAGTGCCGGGTGGCCGTCAGGCGGTGCCCATGCACAGGCGCGAGCATCCGCAGCCCTTCACAGGAGGGCATGGGTGCGGCGTGCGTCCGGATGGCTTTCATGACTTTTAATAATATAGACCTCCCCTAGGCAAAGGCAAGCGAAGGAAGTCTCTTGAGGACCAACAGACTCCATCACTCGTATCACATTTGCGTTGAACCTGTGCCAGCGCTCGTGTTCTAACTACGCCCCCGCTCCGTCCCCATCAGTCCAATATCCCATTCTTCCAGCATTCCCCTAGTCCCCTATGTCCCGCATCCTTGCCGCCATGTCTGGAGGTGTCGACAGCAGTGTCGCCACCGCCCTCCTCGTGCGTGAGGGCCACGAGGTGCAGGGCGCGTACATGAAGAACTGGATCAA
>JAEYUU010000556.1 GCA_023429545.1 Verrucomicrobiota bacterium | reverse complement strand
TGGGTCGTCGGAGCGGCAACGGGTGGACCTGATGAACGAAGCGCGCCCCATCGTGGCCGCTCTCCCGGAAATGAAAGACGGCTTCAACGAAGAATACAACAATCTCACCAAGACCCGGAAGCAGGTCCTGGTGGAGCGGCATCTCGTGAGCCGCGAGCACGCCGCCCGCTCCACGGGCTGCGCTGTCGTCATCGACCGGAAGCAGAGCACCTCCATCATGATCAATGAGGAGGACCATTTCCGCATGCAGGGCATCCGTCCCGGGCTGGATCTGCGCTCCGCCTACGACATCGTGAACCGGGTGGACACCGAACTGGAGGCCCACCTTCCCTATGCCTTCGACCCGCGGCTGGGCTACCTGACCGCGTGCCCGACGAATGTGGGCACCGGCATGCGCGCCTCCGTGATGCTGCACCTGCCCGCGCTGGTGCTCACGGAGCAGATCAAACAGGTGATGAACGCCGTGAGCAAGATCGGCCTGGCCGTGCGTGGCCTGTATGGCGAGGGCACCGAAGCCCTCGGCAACCTCTTCCAGGTGTCCAACCAGCACACCCTGGGTGAAACTGAGGTGGAACTCCTCAACCGCATCGAGGGCGTGGCCGAGCACATTGTGCAAGCCGAGGTCAGCGCGCGGGACAAGCTCCTGCATGAAAGCCCCACCCAACTGCGTGATCAGGTGGGTCGGGCCTACGCCACCCTCCGCTTCTCCCATATTCTGAATTCCAAGGAAGCGCTCAACCACCTGTCCATGCTGCGCCTCGGGGCGGATATGGACCTCATCACGGGCTGCGACCGCGGCTTGGTGGACATGCTTCTTCTGGCCATCCAGCCGGCGCACCTGCAACTCGCCGCCGGCCGGGATCTTTCACCTGAGGATAGAGACATACGCCGCGCGGAAATTACCCGGCGCGTCTTGCAATCCGTACCCGAGCCTCTTAACGTATCCATTGATAGCGATCAAAGCGCGGATCCCTCCGGGCCATCCCCTGACTCCGATGATGAATAATTTCACCCCTCGTGCCCAGCAAGTGCTGGCACTCGCCCGCAAGGAGGCAGACCGGTTCAACCACAACTATGTGGGCACCGAGCACCTCCTCCTCGGTCTTATCAAGCTCGGCCAGGGCGTGGCCGTCAATGTCCTCACCAAGCTCGGCGTGGACCTTGATTCCGTGCGCCTGCAGGTGGAGCAGCAGACCAGCGGTGGTCCTGACACCAAGATGGTCGGCAACAATCCCTACACCCCGCGCGTGAAGAAGGTGCTCGCCCTTGCCTCCAAGGAGGCCAAGGCGCTGAACCACTCCTACGTGGGCACGGAGCACCTCCTGCTCGGCCTGCTGCGTGAGGGTGAAGGCGTCGCCGCCCAGGTTCTCCGCCAGCTCGACGTCAATCTCGAAAAGGCCCGCAACGAAATCCTCAAGGAACTCGACCCCAATCTTGGCGGCAGCGAGGAAGAAGAGGAAGAAAGCGGCAGCAGCGAAAGCGCACCGTCCTCCGGTGGCTCCAAGAAGGAAAGCAAGACCCCGGCTCTCAAGGCCTTCGGTCGCGACCTCACGGAGCTTGCCGTCAAGGGCGAGCTCGACCCCGTCATCGGTCGCGCCAATGAAATTGAGCGCGTCATCCAGATCCTGTGCCGCCGCACGAAGAACAATCCCGTCCTCATCGGTGAAGCCGGCGTGGGCAAGACAGCCATTGTGGAAGGTCTCGCCCAGGAAATCGCCGCAGGGAACATCCCCGAAATTCTCCGGGACAAGAAAGTCATCGTGCTCGACCTCGCCCTCATGGTCGCGGGCACGAAATATCGTGGCCAGTTCGAAGAACGCATCAAAGCGGTGATGGATGAAATCCGCCGCACCAAAAACGTGATTCTCTTCCTCGACGAGCTGCACACCATCGTGGGTGCCGGCGGCGCGGAAGGTGCCATGGATGCGAGCAACATTCTCAAGCCCGCCCTCTCGCGCGGAGAGATGCAGTGCGTGGGCGCCACCACCCTCAACGAGTACCGCAAGTACACCGAGAAGGACGCCGCCCTTGAACGCCGCTTCCAGCAGGTGAAGGTCGACGAGCCCAGCGTGGAGGACGCCATCCGCATCCTGCATGGCCTGAAGGGCAAGTACGAGTCCCACCACAAGGCACGCTATGCACCGAAGGCCCTCGAAGCCGCGGTGAATCTCAGCAGCCGCTACCTGCCCTCGCGCTTTCTGCCCGACAAGGCGATCGACATCATGGATGAAGCCGGCGCCAGGGCCCGGATCTCCGCGATGACCCGGCCGCCCGAGCTCAAGGGCATCGAGGCCGAGATCGAGACGATCCGTGCCGAGAAGGAAGTCGCCATCAAGGATCAGGACTTCGAAAAAGCCGCCACCCTGCGCGACTCTGAGAAGACCGCGAAAAAAAAATATGACGACGTCCTGGAAGCCTGGCGCTCAAACAGCACGGAACGCATCGTGGATGTGAGCGAAGAGGACATCATGGCCGTGGTCAGCAAGTGGACCGGCGTACCGCTCCAGCGCATGGAGCAGGCCGAGGCCGAAAAGCTGCTGAAGATGGAAGACGAGCTGAAGAAGCGCATCATCGGCCAGGACGAGGCCGTGATCGCCATCAGCAAGGCCCTCCGTCGCAGCCGCGCCGACCTCAAGGATCCGAAGCGGCCGATTGGCTCCTTCATCTTCCTGGGCCCCACGGGCGTGGGCAAGACCTTCCTCGCGAAGAATCTGGCTGAGTTCATGTTCGGTTCTCCCGAGGCTCTCATCCAGCTCGACATGAGCGAGTACATGGAGAAGCACACCGCGAGCCGCCTCATCGGGGCACCTCCCGGGTATGTGGGTTATGAAGAAGGCGGTCAGCTCTCCGAGGCGGTCCGCCGCCGGCCCTATAGTGTCGTGCTCTTCGACGAAGTGGAAAAGGCGCATCCTGATGTGATGCACCTGCTCCTCCAGATCCTGGAGGAAGGCCAGATCACGGACAACTTCGGCCGCAAGATCGACTTCCGGAACACCATCGTGATCCTCACCTCCAACGTCGGTGCCGACACCATCAAACGTCAGACCTCCCTCGGGTTCGGCGCCATGGTGCAGGATGTCGCCGACCACGGCGGCATGAAGGCCAAGGTGATGGAAGCCGCGAAGAAGTTCTTCAAGCCGGAGTTCATCAACCGCCTGGATGACATCGTGTGCTTCCGCATGCTGGAGAAGGAAGACCTGAACCGCATCGTGGACCTCGAAGTCAACAAGGTGCTGGCCCGCCTCAAGAACAAGCGCATCACGCTCACTCTTGAAGACAGCGCCCGCGAGCTGCTGATGACGGAAGGCTACGACCCGCAGTACGGTGCGCGCCCCATGCGCCGCGCCGTGGAGAAGAACATCGAGGACCCCCTCGCCGAGCACCTGCTACGCGGCGATGTGAAGGAAGGAGACACCGTGAAGGTGCTCTGCGAACCCGGCGCGAAA
>JAEYUU010000502.1 GCA_023429545.1 Verrucomicrobiota bacterium | reverse complement strand
AGATTGGTCAGCACCAGGAGCGCATTCATGGTGCGCCCGCGAACGCCCGCGCATCCATCGAGCGTGAGAGATTCCAGCGCCGTGAGAGAAGCCAGCGAGGACAGGCCGTCATCAGTGATCCTGGTGTTGTCGAGCTGAAGCTGGCGCAGGGACTTGAGTTTCCCAACTTCTGCCAGTGATGCATCATCCAGCGGTGTGCTGCTCAAAATGAGATTGGCAAGCTTCGGACAGGAGGCGAGAGCGCTGATGCCCTGGACGCCTGACATCGATCCGTAAACGTCCACATCGCTGAGATTCTGCTTGCCCGCGAGCTCGGCGAAAAGGCTGGGATCCATCTTCGGACAGCGATGGAGCATGATGCGGCCCAGCTTTTTCATGCCACGCAGCGCGGGCACCCTGGTGATTTCAGGGGCATCGCGGATATCCAGAAACTCCAGGTCCGGGGCATTTGCCAGCAAAGTCAGGTCGTCATCCGTGAGCCTGGCATTGGCAGCGCCGTCCGTGAGGCTCACATACCGGACGCTGAATTTCCCGCTGGGCAGATCCTTGGGATTGGCGCCTGTCACATGGATGCGCGTTCCATCACGATCCACATGGAGCTGGCCGTTCATGGAAAGCACCCAGGTGGCGAGCTGCCGCCAGGAACTGGTGGTGGACACCTCTATCGCAGGATTGGCAGCGGGTGTGCCTCGCGCCGACGCAGGAGGACGGACGCCTGTAGATGCTTCCACGACCACGGGCGGATCGATCACAGGCTTTTGTGCGGCAATCTCACGGTGGAGGTCTTGCACTTCCTTTGCCCGGGTGATGTTGTTTGCCTTGGTAAGCTCAGCAATGTAGCCATCGAGAGCCTTGAGGTACAAATCGTAGAGAGGCACGGCGGCCCTGTCGCGCGCAGCCATGTGCCTGGCCATCGCGCTGCGGAAGGTGCCGCGAAGTTTGACCAATGTCTCCGGTGTGCCGATGACATCCGCGGGGGGTGGGTGCCTGCCCGATTTGGTTCGGGCGGCCTCTTCATCAATGGCAGTCAGTTCCGTGAGGTTGCCAACCTTCTGTGCGGCAACGCGCGCAGTGGCGAGAGCACGCAAATAGCCGGCGTTCAACGTAGCTAGGGCGGTGGCGTATGGCTTCTGGACATCTGCATCATAGCGTGACTTGAATCCCGATTCGAGCTGCAGCAGACGTGGATCTGCAAACTCACGGCCAGGTGGCTGCGGAGAGGGCGCCCGGGAAGCGGGCGAGGCTGACGGTGCAGGGATCGCTGCGGCAGGCGAAACGGAGGCCGCGGCCACTTCTGTGCTTTCCCATTCCACAATGAATCCCCGGTTCGTGACCGTCTTCCCCCTGCCGTGAAGTGGAAAATCCGCCCAGGCGACATCTGGCTCCCGGGGCCCGCGCATCATCATCACTGCGCCGTTTCGCTCATTGGGTTCACCCTTGGCCCAGACGGTGAAACTCATTGCTCCCCCGGAAATCCAGCGCATTTGCGCAGGCCCTTCCGCCGTACTGGCTCCAAGCCACAAGCCGGAGCCAGAGGGAATCCTGGAGCCGAATGCCTTTTTCAGCGCTTCGTACTCTTCCTTGCTTTCAATGATTGCAAGGCGGCCTCCCATTTCCTCAGCTTTTGCTTTGGCCGCCTGCCAATTGATATGGCCGGTCACCGCCTGATAGCGATGTCCGCCGAAGGCCAGAATTTCACTCAGCCCTGGTGGGGCTGAATCGTCCGGTTTGCGCAGTTCCCTCGCCTTTCCCTCAAAGACACTCAACCTCCACATCCGCACAGCATACGGATCATGCATCACGAAGAGGGAAGCCACGGGAGCGCCGGGGAATTCAGCGTGTGTTTCTCCGGGTCTGCCAGGCTGCCCGAGGCGGCCTTTCCAGTCGAGAATCTCTTTGCCGCTGATTTTGTCGCGGATGAGGAGCCGGTCACCGCCGCCGGCCCCGCCAGCGCCTCGCGCCACACGGATCGTCACGTGTATTATCGTGGCGTTGTGTGGCCAGTTGACTCCTTCCCTCTCATTCAGGATTCGCCGACTGGGATCATTCAGGATCAATGGAAGGATTCTTGTCCCGGCCACTGGCAGATCCAAATGAAGCCGGCCGCTTCCTCCCAATCGCTCCACCCTAAGTTCAATCTCATAGTCGCGACACTCGATTGCCACCGGTGCGGCAATCTTTCCGGACTTGCCATCGCTCTTGTAAACAAGTGCCGTGCCCTCGCGGACCCACTCGTTCCCGCGGATGAGATCAGGTACGGAAATGCGGTCGCGCACGGGATCGGTGAGCGCAAGGAGGTCCAGTGTCTGAACCACGGGACGGATGGGCAGCGGCGGTGAAGAAGTCGCAGGGTTTATACTCTCCGCCTGTGCCGATGACGGTCCCACCAATGAGGAAGATGACTGCGAGGATCCCGGCTCCGCCTGGGCAGCAGCAACGGAACTGGATACGGGCCCTGGCTTTCTCAGGGCAACAAATGCTCCTCCGCCAACAATCACGGCAGCAGCTAGCACCCCCACGAACATGACGGTTCCAGACTTCTTTGGCGATGCCTGAGCCAAGTGCTCCCCTTGTTGAGCCGTGGACACCGGTCCCATGGGGACTGGCGATGATGGTGGTTGAAGAGGCGCGAGGCGCGGTGCAATTGGCACCCGCCCCGTGGCGGTGGGGACGCGACCTGTATGGGTGGGCACCCGACCGGTGGAAGTCAGCACGCGGCCCGTGTGGGTGGGTACCCGACCGGTAGCAGTCAGTACCCGGCCGGTCCGGGTGGGTACTCCCGCCGGTGTCACGAACCGGGGCTTCGGCGGGGCCATCCAGGTGGAGATGATGTGCTCCACGTCCGCCTTCATTTCCTCCACCCGCTGGTAACGTTCCGCGCGATCCGTCTGCATGGCCTTCTGGACCACGGCGTCCAGCCGTGCATCCACCTCAACAAGTTGCGAGGGGGCCTTGTACGCGCCACGGGGAAGGTGCCCCGTGAGCATCTGGTAAAACATGACCCCCAGCGAGTAGATATCCGCACGATGATCGAGGTCAGCCAGTTCCTCATACTGCTCCGGAGCTGCATAGTCTGGAGTGCCCATGCCCAAACCCGTCTTAGTCATGAATGTGCTCTGGGCATCAAACTTCTTTGCAAGTCCAAAGTCCGCCACCTTGGGCCTCGCATCAGAGGTGAGGAAGATGTTCGCAGGCTTGATGTCGCGATGCACCAGTCCGTGCTCATGGGCGGCCTGCACACCTTCGCAGATGGGGGTGAAAAGCTGCAACGCTGACTCCGGAGTGACACGTCCGCTCTTCATGGCATGACTGAGGTCTCCACCTTCCACCAGTTCCATGCTGATGAAGAGAAAGCGATCCCCTGCGTCGCCGCAGTCATACACTTGTACGACGTTGGGATGCGTCAGCGTGGCCATGGCATAGGCCTCGCGCCGGAAACGATCCTCAAAGTGATAGTCGTCTTCGAGTTGCCTGCGCTGCAGGATCTTGATTGCCACGGGCCTCTTCAATGGCAGTTGTAGTCCCCGGTACACGGCCCCCATGCCACCCTGCCCCAGAAAGCACTCCACAATGTAGTCGCCCTCGGGAAGCATTCCGGTCAGTTCTTCCGGCAAGGGGAGGTCCGCCGCTGAAGGCGTTCCTGTAAGATGTGATCCTTGGGACCCCGATACAGGAGTAACCCCCCCAGACACATTCTGGAAGTCCTCTTTCATGATAACTGACCAAGCGAACTGACCGGAAGGGGGCAATTCTAGTCTAATCCTTTATTTACCACTGTCCAAGCATTATCATTCTTTTCTGGGCTCGGCTTCGAAAAACCATCGGGATTATGAATCGTGCTGGAGGGTATGGCGCAGCACGTTCACATTTGATGGCGCCTGCAAGACACCCGGCAGCCATCCGACGCAAACGGCCAGGACCTAAGACACCCGTTGTTCCGTGCGTTCGTGTAGCATGCGCTTCTTTCCCCTGCTCGCGGTGTGTGTTGGAATTCCGATGGCGTATGTCGCGCTGCCAGCGGCAAAGGCATCGGCGGCGGCGACGGCGACAGGACTGGATCCTGCAATGGCGGAGATTCGTGTGAGGGCGGAGGCGATTGATGCGGCGGTGGAGGCGTTCTTCGCGAAACACAATGTCCCGGTGCCACCTCAGGCAGGCGACGAGGTTTTTCTTCGCCGTGCCTATCTTGGCATCACCGGACAGATCCCTTCCGCGAAGGAGGCCTCTGCATTTCTCGCGGATGCCAGTCCTCACAAACGCGCGGCGTTGATCAACCGGCTCATCGACTCGCCTGAGGCATCCGAGCATCTTTTCCAGCACTTCTCTGAGATGCTGCATCTGCAGGATGAGGCGCTGGGCGCATCCCAGCAGCGCTTCCACGCCTGGATGCGCGAGAGCTTGCGGAACAATGCGCAGTATGACGTGCTCGTGCGGAGCATGATCACGGCGAAGGGCACGCTGGAGGAGAATCCCGCCGTGGGCTGGCTGCTCGGGGCAGAGGGCAGCGTGATGCCAGCGACCATGGACATGTGCAACGTCTGGCTGGGCTACGGCACGCAGTGTGCCACTTGTCATGACAGTCCCTTCCATGAAGCGACGCAGATGGAGTTCTACAAGATCGCAGCGAACTTCAGCGCGCTGCGTACCGTGCAGAGAACGTCGGATGGCGCAGAGCACCCCGTGAGTGCCACACTACCCCTGCAGCCCTCTGCCACTCTCGCAGTACGCGAAGAAAGCTTATTGCGCATGCGTCTGCCAAACTACTACCCGTACCGGGATGGCCGACCTGGTGATGTGGTCGCGCCCCGCCTCCCGCAGCTCAATCGCATGGGGCGCAACAGCATCTGGCAGCCAGCGCCCTCTCCCTGGCCACGGAAGAGCAAGCCTCTCCTCCCCACTCCCAGGAATCTTCGGGAGAGTCTGGCCCAATGGGTCACGGTGGACAATGAGGCAAGGTTTTCCCACATGATCGCCGGACGGCTATGGACCCGCATGCTCGGGGAAGGCAGAGGCTCCTTCGCGCTCAATTCCGAAGATCTCCTGCACCCCCTCCCCGTTTCCGGCTTGAATGCGATGATGCCCATGCTCGGCCAGGGCACTGCTACTGCGGGAGGGTCACGCTGCCATGCACAGCCATCTACTTGCTATTCGTTGAGTGCCGTGGGCAGTTCAACCGACACCCTGACCGCGGACGAGCTGGACAATCCGATCATGAGCGTGCTGGCCGCAGTGATGCGGAATGTTTCCTATGATCTGCGCGAATTCCAACGCGTGATCTGGAACACACGTGCCGCACAGCGGGAGGCGACGCCAGATGCCTTCGGAGTCGTCCCCGAGTCCAAGTTCACCATGCTGGGAGACATGCTTTCCTCACCCCTCTTGCGGCGCATGCGTGCGGAGCAGCTCTGGGATGCGCTTGTATCCCTCGCAGGACCGAATACCACGGAGAAGCCGAGCCGCGACCTGCCGCAAGTGCTTGATGAAACGCATCCCCTGCGTGTGCTGGGCCGTGGCGCACGTGGCTGGAGCGATGAGGATCGCGCCCCGCTCAGCCTGACGCTCGCACGCTGGATGATGCACAGCCCGCTCGTGCTTGCTACAGCTTCTCCTGGCAGCCGAGTGATCACGGAGATGGACGCTGCCAAGGATACGCCAACTCGCATCCGGCTGGCGTTCCTCTCGATTCTCTCGCGGCCCGCGCTGCCCGAAGAGGAGACACGGGCCTTGGAGCTCTACGGAAGCGTGGATACCGCGTCAGCGGACAGTGCCCTGGTGTGGACACTGCTGAACACGTCGGAGTTCATCTTCCTGCACTGAGATGATTCGGGTGGCAGGCAAGTGCCACCCAGCGTCCTGAAAAACAAGCGTCCGGCCCTACGCTGTCATCTCCTCGTACTTCGCGTTGCCGATCTCAAGGTACTTCTTGTACTCCTTCATGCGGAGCGTCACGCGTTCTTCGAGGGTGCGCTCGCCGAGGCCGTCATGCTTGGTGGCGACGAGGGCCACGAGCAGGTTTACCATGGCCTTCACGTCATCCATCACCACGTATTCGGAGACGATGTTCTGGTCGTCATCCAGGTTGTGGTAGTTGCCGAGGGGCACGCTCAATCCCACGCTGCGGATGCCGCAGGCCTGCAGGGCGGTGGCTTCACAGGCGCCGGCGTCCAGCAGGCAGCGCTGCACGCGAATCCCCTGCTCCGCGGCAGTGCGCATCAGCACGGAAATGAGTTCGTGATCGAATACAGAAAGCCTGTCACCCACACGCACGATGGGACCATCGCCCAACTCCGCGCCATTCACCGGACGGCTGGTTTCCAGGGAGAGGAACATCGCATCCTTCCCAAAGGGCCAGTGCTTGCCAAGGTGCCAGGCACCGAGGAAGCCCACCTCTTCCGCACGCGTGAAAGCGGCATGCACCGTGGCATCCAATCCCAGACGGGCGAGCTCCTTGAACACGGCCACGATGATGGCGCAGCCCACGATGTCGTCACAGGCGGCCGCGTGCACATTGCCATCTTCAAACACGACGGGGAACCCCCAGGGAGCAATGTCGCCGTGCTCCTTGCGCAGGGCGATGTTCTCCTTCTTCTCCACGAGATTCTTTGGCACGCCGCCGAGGAACTCCCACTCATCACCCTTTCCCGGAACCTTTACCCACGCGGGATGGTCCATGTGTGCGCCAAGCGCCCACACCGGCGTGGACTTGTGTTTGCCCTTGCGATAGGTAGCAAGCAGGTTGCCGAACGCATCCGTGGAGAGTTCCACATTCGGAACATCGAGCAGGTACTGTTCAATCTGCGCCCGCACATGGTACTCGTGAAACGGCGCGGTGGGTTGATTGAGGAGCTTCTTGAGGATAGAGGTCAGCGTGTCTGCCATGGGCACACTGTAACTGCTTTTCGCACACTACCAAACGCCACGTGAAGAAGATTCGCCAAGCCCTGGAGACCCGACTCGTCCATTTCGCCACCTGGCTGCTGCCCCGCCTCTCCCGCCGTTCGATTCTTCTCCTGAGCGATGCCGTGG
>JAEYUU010000448.1 GCA_023429545.1 Verrucomicrobiota bacterium | reverse complement strand
GGGTCGCAATGCAAATTGCGACCCGCTTTTTTGTCGCTTAATTTTTGAAGCTTGGGCGTTGTACCATGTCTCATAGGCCTCCCCCCAAGCATGATGAAACTGCATACTCTTGGAGAATCCCTCATGTGGGCAAAGGCCCTTTGGGAGCGGCGTCGCAACATACGACTCACGCGTGAGCAACTGGAGTCCCAGCAGCTTCGCAAGTTCCGCCGCCTCGTGGCCTTCGTCCAAAAACGGTCACCGTTTTATCGGAGGATCATTGAGGAGCGTGGCATCGATCCCGCCACGTGCGTGCCCACGGATTTTCCTGTGCTGACCAAGCGCGAGGTGATGGCGAACTTTGACGATATCGTCACCGACCGCCGAATTACCCGGGAGCGTGTGCTGGACTTCCTCGCGAAGTCCAAGGACCCCGGTGAGCTCCTCGACGATGAATTCCATGTGCTGCACACCTCCGGCACCTCAGGCACCATGGGGGTGTATGTGTACTCCCGTGAGGGATGGATCAAGGGCGCGAGCAATATCACCCGAGTGGCGCCACCGCGGCTGCGCCGGCGCTCCGCCTTCGTCGCGGCCACTCGCGGCCACTTTGCCGGCGTGAGCCTCATGGTCACGGGGAACCGCGGCACCAACCGCCTCTTCTACAATGTGCGCACGTATGACGTGGGCCGCCCCATGCCGGAGATCATCGCGGACCTGAACAAGTTCCAGCCGCATGTGCTTTCCGGTTATGCCGCCGTGATGAAGGTGCTCGGCGAAGCCCAGCAGAGAGGCGAGCTGAAGATAAGACCCGAGATGGTGGGCAACGGTGGCGAGCCGCTCATGCCTGAGGTGAAGGCGTTGTTACAGCGCGCGTTCAATGCGCCCGTGTCGAATGCCTACGCCACCAGCGAGCTCCTCTACATGGGACTCACCCTGCCGGACTCCGGCCCGGATGGCAGCATGCATCTCATGGAGGACAGCCTTATTTTCGAGCTGCATGATGATCACACCTGCGTGACGAACCTCTTCAACGAGGTGATGCCGCTGATCCGCTATCGCCTGGATGATGTGCTGGTGCCGGATACGGAGAGCGAGAACAAGTATCCCTTCACCAAGGTGCGCGGCATCGTGGGCAGATGTGAGGACGCGCTGGTCTTCACCAACAAGCACGGCAAGGAGGATTTCATCCATCCCATTGTCATTGTGGAGCTGGTCATCCCGGGGCTGAACGCCTGGCAGATTGTGCTGGAGAGCAAGACCTCCTTCCGTTTCCGTGCCCGGCTCGAAGCGGGACAGACCGAGCAGGAGCAGCAGGCCACCCGCGATCGCATCATCCAGACCATGGGAGCACTGCTTGCGGAGAAGGACATGGAGAATGTGAAGTTCACCATCGAACAGGTGGACGCACTTGAGATTGATGCCCACTCCGGGAAGTTCCGGCTGGTGGTGCGTGATGCGGCGATGAAACCCGCGGTGAGGGCGTAGGATAGAGTCGTTCATGCGTGCCTGCCTGGGTGGGGTGGCATTTCCGAAGCGTTCACTTAGGCGCGGTCGTCAGCCATTGCCGAAGGCTTTGGATTGCGTGCAGCCCCCGCTGCAGCAATCGCGGCTACACCGTGCGACGCTCAAATGATCAATTGGATTCGATGAGGCGCGATAGCCTGATCAGGCTGGACAGCCGAACAAATTGCCTGCTACGCTGGGAAATATTGGTGCAGCCATTGGTGCACCGGCACCATCCCTCGTCCCCATGAGCAACAAGCAGCACAAACGAATCGCGGCCCCAGGGGAGTGGGCTTCCCGGAATCGGAGTTACGTGGTGACGCTCGGTCTGATCTTCGCTGCCATCGGCAGCATCCTCTGGAAGGTGCAAGGTCACCTGGCGCACGAATGGCCGATGTGGAAGTGGATACTCCTGTACAGCTCGGCTGGCTTGGGGCTGGCCTTCCTGATCATCGGACTGTTTGCCGGTCAGGGGACCGTCAAGAGGGTGGCCAAGTACACCTCCCTCCAGTGGGTGACATTTCCTGTGCGCGTACTGGCGCTTCCGGTGCAACTGGCGCTGTCGGTGTTTGATAAGCGGAGGTGAACCCGGTTAGCAAGAACGCTGCAAGCCTGCCACCATGGACCCCTCAAGCTTTATCGGCATCTTCCTGCTCTTTGTTGTCATCGCGGTGGTGGCACGTCTCGTCGCGGGCACCTTTGATGGCGAGCGTGTGGAGTCCTATGTCAGCGCGATGGGCGGTGAGCTGCTGGATAAAAGCTGGGACCCCCTTGGCCCCGGGTGGTTTGGTGAGAGGGACTCACGAATCTACGCAATCGTCTACCGTGACAAGCTCGGTCGCGTGCATCGCGCCCACGTCAAGACCTCCATGCTGAGCGGGGTGTACCTCACGCATGACGAGATCATCGCGGAGCCTGACTCCCGCATTCCGCAGGAGAGTATCGAGGAGGAGAAGGAACGTCTGCGGAGGAGACTGGCAGAGCTGGAAGCGCAGTCGACCTCACGAGGCGCGAAGGTGTGGCAGCCAGACACCCCGCGTCGAGAGACGCTCGACTGATGTCAGGAAGCCCAGTCGCATGTAGATTTGGGCAGGGATGTGCTGTCAGTTGACGATTGGGGCGCGCCTGCGAACATGGCGCATGACTCGCTCCTTCCTTCAGCGGTTGTTCACACTGGCGTTGCTGCTTCTGGCATCGTCACTCTACGCGCAGCATCCCTTCCTGTGTTGCGACTACAATGGAGGCAAGGTCTGCATCGTCTCCAAGGAGGGCGCAATCGAGTGGCAGTATGACTGCAAAAATCCGCAGGACTGCTGGAAGCTGCCGAACGGGAACATTCTCTTCTGTTTCGTGAGTGGCGCGCTGGAGCTCACGCCGGAAAAGAAGGTGGTGTGGGAGTACAAGGCCCCCGCCAGGGTGGAGGTGCATGCCTGCCAGCCACTGCCGGATGGAAATGTGATGCTCGTGGAGTGTGGCTCCAGCCGCATCATCGAGGTGGATCGCGCGGGCAAAATTGTGAAGGAAATCGCCCTGGTAACCAAGCCGGAGGTGAAGCTGCACAACCAGTTCCGCGGCACCCGCAAGCTGGCAAATGGCCACTACATCGTGTGCTTCAAGGGCGAAGGAAAAATCGTGGAACTCGATGGTGATGGGAAGGTCCTACGCAGCATCGCCGTCCCCGGGGATCCGCACGCCGCGCTGTCACTCCCGGATGGACACCTGCTCGTGACGTGCGGTGATGCGCACAAGGTCATCGAACTCGACGCCAGTGACAAGGTGGTGTGGGAGCTCAATGAGAATGACGTCCCCGGCAACACCCTCCGCCTCATGGCCGGCTGCCAGCGCCTGCCCAATGGCAATACCATTTTCTGTAATTACCTCGGCCACGGCCACATTGGCGAGCAGCCGGTGTTCTTCGAGATCACCAGGGACAAGAAGCTCGTGTGGCAGTTCCGCGATGATGCGAAGTTCAAGACCGTGAATCAGATCATGGCACTGGATGTGACGGGAGATGTGACGAAGGGCGAGGTGGTGCGGTGATTGGAAACGAAATGAGTCTGGCCGGGGTCGCTCAGCCGCATTGGACATGGTGTTGAAGGTTCCACGCCGATGTTCGGAACAGAATCCAACGCCCTACTGTGGATGCAGTACACGCTCTCTCACCAATGATGCTGGGGTGTTTTATAGGAGGCGAGAGGATTGTTGCTAACCGCGATAGGAACGAGGAAGAGCGAACTG
>JAEYUU010000427.1 GCA_023429545.1 Verrucomicrobiota bacterium | reverse complement strand
ATTTTGGCGTCGAGTTCCTCACGCTCTACGCATTCTCCACGGAGAACTGGAAGCGTCCCAAGTCAGAAGTGGCGGCGCTGATGAAAATGCTGGAGCGTTTCCTCAAGACCAAGACGGAGGAGATGTTGAAGCAGAACGTGCGGTTGCAGGCCATCGGTCGCCTGCATGATCTGCCCGAGGCGGTGCAGAAGCAACTCCACAAGAGCATCGCCCAGACTTCGCAAAATTCCGGGCTCACCCTCATTCTCGCGCTGAGCTATGGCGCGCGGGAGGAGATTCTGGATGGCATCCGCAGCCTGCTGGAGAGCGTGGAGAAGGGCCACCTGGACAAGGCGATGATTGATGCGGATGTCTTCAGCAAGCATCTGTACACCCGGTACTATCCCGATCCGGATCTCCTCATCCGCACGAGCGGCGAGATGCGGCTTTCGAATTTCCTGCTGTGGCAGCTCAGCTACACCGAGTTCTACATCACGCAGACGCTCTGGCCAGACTTCCGCAAGGAGCAGTTCCATGAGGCGCTCCGCGAATACACCCGCCGCGACCGCAGGTTTGGCGGAGTGAAGTAGAGGGCTGACGCAAAGCAACGAAGCAGCAAAGAATACGCTCGGAGGTTAGGCATCCTGCCTGACAGCGGGCGTTGGGCCTCCGGCCTGACGGCATTGTGGAGGACAATCCCTCATCGGCCAAGAGTCAGGTCAGCGACAGCTTCTGGTTAACCGCGGAGACGCAAAGGAGCGGAGGACGCAGAGAATTAGAAGGGTCACGGATTGATGTTCTTGGAGCATGGTGCGCCACGTAGCCGAGTAGGCAGAGAGCGGAGTGGCTGGCTCAAGGGTGACGACGAACGTGTTCCCTTCCTCGCAACGATAGGATGCACCCTGCCGTGCCGGCAGTTGTCCGCACAGCCGTCCCTTGCGCCGCTCGGGTTATCCTGCATCTTGCATGGCATCATGTTCACATGCGGATGGTGCAACAAACATTACCGAAACTGGGTCAGCCAGTGTGAAGGGTGCGGCGGCCCCATGCCACCGCCTGCGGGCATGGACATCGGGCCGGAACCACCGGCGGCTCCGCGCAAACTCCCCTCGGGCTTCGCCATGCGCACGCGACTCTCCGGGAACGTGACCACCATCATTGGCCTGGTCTTTACCGGTTTCGGCGCGTTGCTCACCCTGGCCATGATCAAGGCTCCCAGTTGGGCATTGATCTTGGGTGCCTTTTTTATTCTGGGTGGCCTGCTGATGGTGAAGTCCGGGCTGCAGCATGCCAACCGCATTCTCGATGCCTTCAAGAATGGCCGCCCTGTGAGAGGCAAAGTCTCCACCGTGCGCCAGGACTCCAGCACAAAGGTGAACGGCCGCAGCCCGTGGGACATCGTGTACACGTTTGAATCCGGGGGCCACCAATACGAAGGCAAAACGACGACCTTCGAAACCGCCACGGCGTATCGCTACCAGGGCTGGCCACCTGTCTGGGTACTGGTGGTGGAGAATGATCCTGAAAGGAACACGCTCTATCCGCCGGTGAAATAGGGAAGGGGCACTCCATCGCGCAACCCAGACACATCATGCTGAAATCACTCCACTCCCACAGCGGCGCACCCATCACCCAGTACACTTGTGGCTGGTGTGGCACGCATTTCAAGGAGTGGCAGAGCAAGTGCATCTCGTGCGGTGGCCCCATGCCACCCCTGCCGGGCATGTCTCTCACGGAGGAACCACCGCCTGCACCTAGGACTTTGCCAAAGGGATTTGAGACGAAGCAAAAGTGGATGGGCAATGTGCCGGCGCTCGTCGGTGGCATCTTCCTGCTGGTGGGAGTCATCCAGTTCGCGGTGTTCATCTTTGTGTTGCCACTCGCCGCACCGTTTCCTCTGATTTTCATCCTCCTTGGGTGGTTCATCATGCGCATCGGGAGGAGGAAGGCGCAGCAGCTCATCAACGCCTTCCAGAACGGACGCGCCGTGAAGGGGGCCATCACTGAGGTGTATCATGATGGTACCATCCAGGTGAATGGACGGCACCCCTGGCGCATCAACTACAGCTTCCAATCTGCCGATGGACAGACGCACGAGGGTTATGCCCGCACCTTCGATGCCTCCGCCCAGGAGCGCCAGCGTGGCCAGCCCATCTGGGTGCTGGTGAATGACAACAATCCCGAGGAAAACACGATTTATCCCCCGGTGAAGTAGAAGCGCAAGACCATGACGACCGGCTTCTCAAGCGGGACTCATGTTTCGTCGTTTTGCGTTGCTTCGACCTGTTGTTGGGACGCGTGTCACCGCACGTGATGAGCGAGTCCGCATCGCCATCTGTTTTGCAGATTGACCTGCAAGGCGGAATTGACCACAGCCACGTTGTTGTTGTTGTGGTCAATGGCGTGCAGCCCTGCTGCGGCGATGACGCTGCTTCTCTTGAGCACCTCAGTATCCTGCCGCCGATGAACAATGCTCATGCACAGAGTCTACCAGCGGGGACTGGAGTGTCATCTCCGACCCCTGTGGCCGCCCTCTTCCAAAGAGAACGCCTTACTTCCCGAGCCGTTTTCCCTTGCCCCGTGAACTGCGTTCGTGGCAGCATTCCTTTTGCCATGCGAACACCTTCCACGCGCTTCCTGC
>JAEYUU010000262.1 GCA_023429545.1 Verrucomicrobiota bacterium | reverse complement strand
GCGCTGGGGTATGTGGCGGGCGCGGACGTGGAGAAGGTTTCCGAGGACGAGATCAAGGAATGGGACTCCTACGTGCCGGATGACTACGGTGTGGCCGGGCTGGAGAAGACATTCGATGATGACCTACGAGGCCGCCCCGGCATCCGCACCTGGCTGCAGAATGAGAAGGGTCGTCTCGTGCGCGAGATCAGCTACCAGGAACCGCGCAAGGGGAATGACGTGTATCTCACCCTTGATGCGCGCATCCAGATGATCGCGGAAAACGCACTGCGCGAAAGCACTCCGGCCATCGGGCGCGGGGCGGTCGTCGTACTGAATCCCACGACCGGCGAGGTGCTCGCCATGGCGTCCGTGCCTTCCTACAATCCCAACAAGTTCATTCCCGCCATCAGCAGGACGGACCTGCAGTCGTACAACAGCAATCCGTGCAATCCGCTGTTGAACCGTGCGGTGCGAAGCTTCGTGCCTGGATCCACCTACAAGATCATGACCTCGTTCGCGGGCATCATCGCGGGCGTGCAGAAGGATGTGTGGAACTGCCCGGGTGGACTCACCTTTGGCAACCGCTACATGCAGTGCTGGATCGGTCAGAAGGGAGGAGCCCATGGAAGCCTCGACTTGTCCACTGCCATCAAACAATCGTGCAACTGCTTCTTCTACAAGTTCGGAAATCATGCCGGCGATGCGAACATGACGAAAGCGGGCGATCTGCTGGGCCTTGGCACCCGCACCGGCATCGAACTGGAGGAAGAGGATCCCGGCATTTTGCCCACCAAGCGCTGGTGGAGCGTGAACCGTCCTAAGGAGCCGTTTTCCGATGCCACAATCGCGAACATCTCGATTGGCCAGGGCGCCGTGCAGGCCAGTCCGCTGCAGATGGCCGGCGTGGCCGCCGCGGTTGCCAATGGCGGCATTGCCTTCAAGCCCCACCTTCTGAAAAAGGTGATGGATGGCAATGAACTGGTCCGTGAACAGAAGGCTGACCTCCGCGCAAACTTTGCAGATTTCGGCCTCACGCCTGAGAAGATCGAACTGGTGCGCAAAGGCATGTGGCGTGTGGTCATGGAGGATGGCGGCACGGCCCGGGCCGCGCGAATCACCAACGTCGAGGTGGCTGGCAAGACCGGCACGGCGCAGAACTGGAGGCACAATGCCAAGGGTGAGTCGGTGAAGGACAACCACACCTTGTTCATCACCTTTGCGCCCTATGTGAATCCCAAGTTTGCGTGCTGCATTCTGGTGCAAGGTGGCAAGGGTGGCGGCGTGAGTGCTGCTCCCATTGCGAAACGCATCATGGAACAGGCACTTGCGCTCGATACCGGATATCAGGTGGCCCTGGCTCCCGTGGCTGAAGTGGAAGGAAACTTCAATCCGGTGGAGGTGGTGAGCTTCGAGGGCATGGCGCCGGTGCAGCTTCCGGGATCCGCCGAAGAAGAAGCCGGAGACTCCGGGGACAACGAGCCCCCGCCCAAGCGTCCAGCACGGGCCGAACAGAATGAACGCGTGCGCGCCGCAGTCCGCCCCGAAGCGGATGAAGAGGGCAGCCGCAATGTCCGAAATCAACAACCCGCGCCACGCCGCGCCAACATTTTCAAGCGCATCTTCGGCAGATAGTTCTGCCCTTTAGAGCGCTTGCAACCGCAACTTCACCTTACACTTTCAACCTTATGGCTTTGGAGTTTGTCAAAAACGGAATCAAGAAGATTACACAGTTCATCACCGGCAAAAAAGATCCCACGCAGGGAACCCGCATCGTCATCAACTGTGAGAAGCTGGAGAACCGCGTCGCCTTGATGGAGAACGGCATCCTGGAGGAATACTCCGTGGAGCGTGTGGGCACCACCCACTTGGTGGGCAGCATCTACAAGGGCCGCATCAAGAACATCGAGCAGGGGCTCAAGGCGATGTTCGTGGACATTGGTCTGGAAAAAAATGCCTTCCTGCACTTCTGGGATGCCATCCCCGAAGCTCTCAATACACAGGCGATGGAAGAGGTGAGCCGCTCCAAGGGGCCAAAGAAGAAGAACATCAGCGCGAAGGACATTCCCGATCTCTATCCTGTGGGATCGGAAATCCTGGTGCAGATCACCAAGGGGCCGGTGGGGAACAAGGGTCCGCGTGTCACGACGAACATCTCGCTCGCCGGACGCCTCTTGGTGCTTATGCCGCAGAACGAATCGTGCGGCATCTCGCGCAAGATTGACGATCCCAAGGAACGCGCCCGTCTGCGCCGCATCATCGAAGGGCTCAGCCTTCCGGAAGGCATGGGCATCATCCTGCGCACGGAGGCGTCGGGCAAGCGCACCCGCCACATCGTTCGCGACCTGAGCATCCTGCTGGAGCAGTGGAAGGAAATCGCCACCCGCCGCGACAGCCAGAAGGCTCCCTGCTGCTGCTTTGAGGAGCCGGATATCTTCGAGCGCACGGTGCGTGACTTCCTTACTGAGGATCTCGATGAAATCGTCTGCGATGATCCCGCCACGGTGGATCGCATGAAGGAGCTGGTGGCGCCCATCTCACGCCGCGCCCAACGCCGCATCACACTCTTCACCGGTCCCGGCGCGCTGTTTGAGAAGTACAATGTGCAGCGTCAGATCGACACGGCATTCTACCGCCAGGTGTGGCTGAAGTGCGGGGGCTACATTGTCATCGACCAGACGGAGGCCCTCATCGCCATCGACGTGAACACGGGGCGCAACAAGGGCAGTGGCCAGAATGTGGACAAGGTCATCCTTCAGACGAACATGGAGGCCGCTGCGGAAGTGGCCCGCCAGCTCCGGCTGCGCAACATGGGCGGCCTCGTGGTGGTGGACTTCATCGACATGAAGCATGGGAAAGACCGTGCTGCGGTGTACAAGTCAATGGTCGACCATACCCAGCGGGACAAGGCGAAGACACAAATCCTCCAGATCTCCCAGTTCGGCCTCATGGAGATGACGCGCCAGCGCCTGCACGAGAGCCTGAGCGATGCGATGTTCGAGGAGTGCCCGCACTGCAAGGGTCACGGCCAGATCAAGACCCCGCTCACCATGAGCGTGGAAATCCAGCGCCGCCTCACATCCGTGCTGGCCCGCCTGCCTGAAAATGGCAAGGACGTACTGGTGGTCATCCATCCGGACGTGATGCAGCGCCTTCGCTCCACCGACGATCAGATCCTGGTCGACCTCGAACGCAAGTACCAGGCCCGCCTCACCTTCCGCACGGATCCCACGTACATGCGCGAGCAGGTGCTACTGGCCAATGCGAAGACCGGGGAGGAAATCAAACTGGCGTAGCGTGGCGCGGAGCCATTCGGCTTCAAACGGACCAGCTTCCCGGCCATCCCAAACGTGAAATCACGTTTGGGATATGACTGGGGTGGTGCCTCTGGTGGCTCCGCACACAGCCCCCCGGGCACTTCGGTGAGTACCGTCTTTTGAGTGTTTTATCTGAAAACGTCGTCCAATCAGGGCGCAGTACTCTCACGTTCCAGTCTTCGCACCGCCTTGCAGTCTCCTCAGCAGCGCGGCACGCTGCGTCTTCGCCCCGGGCCCCATCTTTTTTTCATCAAGGGCATGCAGCGCGGCGAGAGCATCTTCCTTGCGATTGAGCCGCTCCAACAACTCAGCCTTGCGGCAGATGAATCCCGCTGAGGCCGCGTAATCCGCTGCAGTCTGAGAGATGGCCAGGTCGAACGCCGCCAGCGCATCATCCAGCAACCCGCGTTGCATCAGCAGATCCGCGGATTCACCGGCAGTGCGCCCCTTGCGCGGGAAAGCCTCGGCAATCGGTTTCCACGCTGCAAGGAGCTCGTCAGGTTTGAAGGCCTTGTCCTTGTTGACGAGCGTGACGATCAGATTCGTGAGATTGGCGCCTGTCTCAGGATACAACTCGCGAATCCATTCGTCTTGCAACAACGCGCCGACCAGTGCCGCACGCGCCTCGGTCTTGGTACGCATCTTGGCGTCGAGATTCATCGTGTCGAAGTACGCCCACACACGGAAGTGGTTGGTGAACTCTCTCTTGAGCTTTTGCGCGCGATCCACGGTGAGCGTCTTGCGCCATTCCGTGACGGCCTCGGGGTGACCCTGCAGGTGAGGGATCAGGATTTTCAAAGCCACGGCGTCCGCGACATGCTGGCTGAAGAGTTCGTCCGGCGTCTTGGTGAGAATGTGATCCACCAGCGCCAGAAGGGGAGCGCGATCCGGCTCCTTCTGGCTGCTCCATTTGTACGGCCCGGACCACAGCACATCCCACACCGCATTTCTCGCCAGGGACTGGCGGTAGAATGCATGCGCGGTCTTGTCCGTTCCCATCGCCTTGTCGTAGAAGTCGATGGCAGGTTTCGCATCGCCGTTCCACAGGCGTCTGCCTGCGCTCGCCACGACTGGTTTGAGCTTTTTGAAGTGTTCCTGCGGATTCTGGCTCTGCCCAAGAGCCGCCATGTCCACGGCGGCTGCCGCTTCATCAAAGGCCGCGCCGAGCGGTTCATAGCAGAAGTAGTGCTGCCCAAACTCCTCCAGACAAGCGCGCTTCATCTCGACATTCGCAAAGGTGATGCCCTTCATGCGCTTTGCCAGCTCGAGCATGCGCTTGCGCCGGTCCATGTAGTTGGGGATGGCTGCCTGATCCGGTTTTGCGGGATCCTTCATGTTCGAGAGCAACACCTCACAGGTGAAGGCGAGATCCGGCTCCGCGCCAGAAGCCTGCAACTGTGTCACTGCCCGGGCCACACCGACATTCCACTTGAGGTTGTCATCGCACGCATTGAGGAGGGAGGGCCAGTTCGCGCGCGCCCAGCCCACTGCTTCTTTGATGAGTCCCTCCTCCGCGAGGATGGCCATGCAAGACGGGTCATTGTTCAATCTCCCGGAGAAGCTGCTCTGGATTTCGCTGATCCATCCCTCGTTTCCTGCATGAGCGGCCATGCGCAGCACATTCAGTATGGGCCAGGCGTGGGGCTCGTACAGCAGCGACTGGCTCTGGGACTTGCGTGCATTGCGCGCGAGCCAGGCGGACCAGTGCGCCTGGGCCAGGTTCTTCCACGCATCATCCGCAGGCTGGCGACTCCAAGCCTGGAGAATCCAGCCATACTGGTAGCCATGCATGCAGTGCATCTGTCTTTGCGCATCAAGCGCAAGCTGCGCGCTGGTGGAGGCGATGTCCGCGGGAATGCTCGCGGGAGCCCGGTAGCAAAGGTGAAGCGCGAACGCCAGCCGTGCCCGTGGATTGAGTTTTTCATCACGGAGGCGGGTTGTTTCATGCTGCCACACAGGTTCCACCCCGCCGAGTTCAGCAAGGGCTTTCTGCATCTCTGCATTGGTCCTTGCCCCCGTTTCCGTGGCGAGAAAGAATCGGCCTGCCAGGGCCAGTTCCTTCGCCAGGGGTGCGAGCGAGGCATCGCCCGTGGGCTTCGCCGCCCATTGCAGGGTGGGTACACGTTGCCCGGCAGGGAGACGGTTGTAGAAATCGTAGAACGCGAGGGGGAGCAGTGTGTGCGGCGTGTCGCCCAGTTCCTTCTGCAGGGCAGTGAGCATGGCTTCGAGTCCTCGCGATGCGGATGCAGCGCCACCGGCGTTCTTCCAGGCCTCGTGCAGGCACTGGCCCCACTTTGAATCATGCGACCAGCCGTGCATGGTGAGATTGCCACTCGTATCGTCCTGGAAGAGTCGCATGGAGAGCGCAAGCATGCGCATCTTGGGGGAGTTCCTCATGGCCCGGGAGAGGATTTCGGAGCGCAGCGTCCATCCGTTGCCTGCTGCGTAGGTGTTCCATTCCTCGGTGGCTTCTTTTGCCTCCATGAGCTTGCACGCGTGATTGAAGAACTCCGCCGCCTTCTTCGGATCGCTGGCGGAGAGTTCGATGAACACCCGCTCCAGTTCCTGCTCGTACCGCTCATCATCGAGTGAAAGATCCTGCTTTTTCTTGGAAGCCATCCACTTGTCTGTGCGGCTCTGCTGTCCGGCGAGCGCCCCGGCGAAGATGGGCTGCCACGCCTCTTTCAGAGATGGGTCCAGCGTGTTGAGGTTTTTGGTGGCGGGCACGTTG
>JAEYUU010000231.1 GCA_023429545.1 Verrucomicrobiota bacterium | reverse complement strand
CGGATTCCGCGACATTCAATGCCACTATCAGCACGTCCCCCAAACCCAACCCCTCACTTACCAAGCCACGAACCAGGAGGTAGCAACCAAACGAATTGAGGCCTACGCCAATCTTGCACCCTCTGAGGTCCTTGACGCCGGTGATCCCGGGTCTGGCCAGGATGCCATCCGCGCCATTCGAGACGTCCAGCACGAGGACAATACGGATTTCATGCCCTCGCTCCGCCAGGCGCAGCAGCTCATCGAGCGTCAGCACCGCCACGTCCGCGGCACCATTTTCGAAGGCCCTCATGGTGGCTGACGGCCACGGCATCTCCATGATGGTGATACTCTCCGGAAGGTAATCCAGTTCATCCGCCAAGGCGATCGGCTCCACCCCCGGCCAGGTGCCAACAGCCACGGTCAGCGGGCTCCTCCACTGGACAGGAGGCCAGAATATTCCCGCCGCCGCGAATACCGCTGCGAGCAAAGCCACTACCACTATAGAAAGCCGGGACGTCATCTCAATGATCCATGCAGGAAATATCCACTCAAGCAATAGGGTAATAGCTTAGAACCCAAAAAGGTCTGTATAGCCTCGCATCCCCGCCATGAGCAGGCTCCTCCCCACTGAGTCTCCAGGTAAGCGCCAATCCAATCAGCGCAGAAGCAACCATGTCGGCGAACCAAAGCCGCTTCGGCAGAGGAACTTCAAATCATTGCTGCAGGCTCCATACTGTCGGCATCGGCGCGGTGCTCTTTGGCCGCACACGTCGTGGGCTGTTCCTTGATCACAAATGCCAGAACATGGTAAAACGTCGGGGTCCTGAAAATTCTTCGGCAACAATCCGGCGGTTGTTTTCGTATCATTGCCCAGCGTGGCATTTGCGCTTTCTAGAGCTTGCTCGCAGTCATGACTTGGATCCATCGTACCATCGCCTTGCTTGTGCTGCTGGCCTATGCAGCGGTGGGAACATCCACCTATGTTGCGACCGTGGCAGTTCTGGCTTCGATCGATGGCAGTCATGAAATGTCTGTCAGCCTTGCGCCAGACGGAGCTTCACTCACTCTTAGCCATACCAAGGGAAATTATACTCCAGAAGTGGCCGATCACCAAGGCGTCTTGGGCAAGGTAGTCACGGAATTGTGCGTGACGTCACGCAACAGGGATCACTGTTTGAGTTCCGATTTCCTCTCGGCTGCAATCGATTCTTCCCGCCACGAAGTGAGGTCCCAAGACTCTCCCAGCCTGGCATTGGATGTTCGGGCCACATCCCTGCTGGAGTCGATTACTTTTAGCCCGTCATCATCTGACAACATCACGCACCCCCACAGGGAGCGGGTTGTTTCCAATTTTTCACAACCGAGGCTCATGATGGCCACGGTTCAGATGCTGGTTTGATGCCCGCAGCGGCGCTTCGCGGGACTGGTTGTTGATACTCATCACCGGCCCTGAGCGCCGCCTTTTCTCCACCCTTCCAGACTGACTTCTCCCGGATCCATTGTCCGGCACCGCACCATGACGGCACGGTGGCATCCTTGCTTGAGTCGGCCTGCGCCCCTTCCTGGGCAGCCACATTTGCGGCTGAGCGCGCCGGGAGCATCCCCTTCTGAAAACCCATCATCCACTTTTCTTATGCGAATTTTTTTACCATCACTTGCACCTCGCTGGCAGTCACATGCCGTCCTCTTGTCCCTTACCCTGCTCGTTCTCCTGCCGGACACCGGTTTGCATGGCGGTGAATCGGCCGCGATTCGATCCGAAGAACTTGTCGCAGAGGCACTGGCACGAAATCCCGAAATCCGATTCTACGAAGCGGAAATCGCGGCGGCGCGAGGAGGGCGGATGGCCGCCGGGGAGCTTGCCAACCCGGAACTGAATCTCGAAGCTGGAGCGATTCGAGTAAAAGATAGAGAGGGTAACAATCTGGGGGATGGCCCGGTCTGGCGGGCGAGCATCACCCAAACATTCGACTTCCCGGGGCGGATGGCATTGCGCAAAGCCATCGCTGAACGCGACATTGCGCTGGCCACCCTCGGGCTGGATCAGTTCAAGGCTCAACTCGCCAACGAGGTCCGCGCGTGCGCCGGAGATGTCATTCTCCTGCGGCGCAAAGAGGAGGCAGCCCGTGTCGTCCGGGAGAGGCTGGCGGCACTGGTGGAGGTGCTCGTGCAGAGGGACCCGGGAACGGTGAGCGCAAGACTCGAGCGTCGCATTCTGGAGGCCAACCTGCTGACCAGCGACCGGACATTGACGGACTCCGCCAAGGAGGCACGCGCGGCAGGCGCAGCCCTGGCGGTACTGTGCGGCCGTTCCCCCGACGACCCACTCTTGCTGGTGGGCGCCCTGAACTCGTTTCCGCCTGTTTCAAGGTTCGAATCCCTCAAGCAACAGGCAGCCCTCACCAACTTTGACATACAGCAAAAGCGCCTGCAGGCGGCCCGGCAGGGCCTCCGTGTGGACCTGAGCAAGTCCGATCGCTGGGGAAACATCACCTTCGGTCCATACCTTGCCGGCAAGGACGCCGGGGACAGGGAGGTGGAAGGCGGAGTCGTCCTGTCGATTCCGCTTCCCCTATGGAACAAAAACAAGGGCAACATCGCCATCGAGTCCGCGAAGCAGCAGCAGGCGGAAGCCCTGCTGCACGCCACCTTGAGAGACGTTGAACGCGACCTTGCAGTCGCCCGTGCCGGATATGTCGCCGAACTGGAGGCCCTCTCACGCTGGCGCCCGGAGAGCGAGGCGGAATTCCGCGATGCCGCTGCAGAGGCGGATCGACACTACCGCCTTGGTGCTGTGCCTGCAGCCACGTACGTGGAAATGCAGCGGGGCTATCTTGAGGCCATCGACGCACTCATCGAATCGCGGCGAAGCGCATGGAAGCACCGCATGGAACTGGAGCGCCTGATCGGAGCGGCACTGAAGTCGGAAAACTAATCTGCTCACTCATGATCACAAAAATCATCGAACTCTCGTTGAAGAACCGCTTCCTCGTGATTGTCGGCTCGTTGCTCCTGCTGGGGGCGGGAATATTCTCCGCGCTCCATCTGCCAGTCGACGCAGTTCCTGACATCACCAACACCCAGGTCCAGGTGAACACCGCGGTACCGGGACTGGCTCCTGAGGAAACCGAAAAACTGGTCACCTACCCGCTGGAACTGGCCTTGGCCGGCATCCAGGGAGTGGAGGAATTTCGCTCCCTCACGAAGTCGGGCCTCTCCCAGGTAACGCTGATCTTCCGCGATGGCACGGACATCTTCCGCGCCCGCCAGTTGGTGAGCGAACGGCTGGTGCAGGTGGAGCTCCCCCCTGGTCTCAGCCCGGAAATGTCGCCCATCAGCACCGGTCTGGGTGAGATTCTGTACTACACGCTGGACTACAAAAAGGACGCGCCGCAACGGAAGCTGCCACGCGACCAGCAGCTCATGGATCTCCGGGACGCTCACGACTATGTCGTGAAGCCATTCCTCCGGGCGGTCCCGGGCGTGGCTGAGGTGAACAGTAGCGGTGGGTACGAACGGCAGTTCGTCATCTCCCCCAAACCTGATGCTCTGGCCAATGCCGGCATGACCTTCCGTGAACTGGCGGATCTGATCGCGCAGAACGTGGAAAACGCAGGCGGCGGGGTCATCAATCGCGGGGAGGACCGTGTCCTCATTCGCGGAGTCACCAAGGTGGCCAGCACACAGGACATCGCAGATCTGCCCGTGAAGTTTGCCGCAGGCGTTGAGCCCATACGGGTGAGGGACCTGGCTGACGTAGGCATTGGAAGCGATGTCCGGACAGGGTGCGCCGCGGAGAATGGCGAGGAGGCCGTGCTGGGCACCGTGATGATGCTGGTGGGCGAGAACAGCCGCATCATCAGCAAGCGAGTCGAGCAAGAACTCGCGAATCTGCAGAAGAGACTCCCCGACAATCTCGAGATTCGCATTCAGTATGCTCGCAGCGAAGTCGTCGATCGAACCATCGAAACCGTGGAGCGCAACCTGTTCGAGGGCGCCATCCTGGTCATCGCAGTGCTTTTGTTGCTTCTGGGAAACTGGCGGGCCGCGCTCATCGTGGCATCCGCCATTCCGCTGGCATTCTTGTTCGCCCTGATCGGAATGACCTTTGGAGGTGTATCAGGAAATCTCATGTCTCTGGGAGCGGTGGACTTTGGGCTCATCATTGACGGCGCGGTCGTCATGGTGGAGAACATCGTCCGGGTCCTGGGGCAGAAGCAGCACGAGCTTGGGCGCAAGCTCACCGCGCGGGAGCGTCTGGATGCTGTGCACGAGGCCGGCGAGCAGGTGGGAAGCCCCATGTTTTTTGGCGTGCTGATCATCACCCTCGTCT
>JAEYUU010000136.1 GCA_023429545.1 Verrucomicrobiota bacterium | reverse complement strand
GCCTTATACTGCGGACCTGTTCAGGAGGTGAACCATGTTGAAGATTGTGTTCTCCATGGTTGTCTGCACCACACTCCTTGCCATGGGCTTGGGTGTGCTGGGATTTGTGCTCTTTGACCGTTTGTTGCGGATCTATTTTCAACAGCATCGTGCCGAGTGGGAAAAGAGCGGGAGTCCCGTTGGGTTCTTTTGGGTGCCTCAAGGCGTGAAGATAGGGCGGGCTGGAATGGCGAGAAGCTCGGTGTACTCAAACTGGTGGTCCCGCTTGCCGGATTGGATTGGATCCAACCAGGAAGCCTTGCAGGCTTACCGGCAATTCAAGCGGGTCAAACGCGCGTCATTGATGGTGAACGCGCTGATTGCTGTCGAACTGATCACCATCGTTGTGCTGGTCCTCACCTCTGGGGCCAAATAGTTCCATCTCTCATTTGCGATATGAATATCCCCTGCACCCGCCGCCAGATGCTCCAGCGTAGCTCCACCGGATTCGGCATGGCTGCGCTGGCTGGACTCATGAGTGAGCAGCGGGCGAAGGCTGCCGCAAGCGACGTGTCACCGGCAGCACTGGCGCATCGTGCGAAGAAGTTTGCTCCCAAGGCCCGCAGTGTGATCTTCTGCTACATGTCGGGCGGCGTCTCGCATGTGGACTCCTTTGACCCGAAGCCGCTGCTCGCGAAGTACGCGGGTCAGCCGATGCCGGGCGAGGTGAAGCGCACGCAGTTCAACAACAACGGCACGGTGCAGCCCGCGCACTGGGGCTTCAAGCAGTATGGCCAGAGCGGTCTGCCGGTGAGCGACCTCTTCCCACACATGGGCTCCGTGGCGGATGAGCTGTGTGTGGTGCGCTCCATGACGGCAAAGTTCAGCGAGCACGCGCAGGGGAATTTTTTCATGCACACGGGCTTCCCCTTCCTGGGATATCCCAGCGCGGGCGCATGGACGAGCTATGGCCTCGGCTCGGACTCGAGTGATCTGCCGGGTTATGTGGTGTTGCAAAGCGGTGGCGCGGTGGCTCCGCATGGTGGCGTGGGCCTTTTTAGCAATGGCTTCCTTCCTGCCATCCATCAGGCCTCCGTGGTGCGTGCGGATGAAGGCGAGCCGCTGGACAACATCCAGCCGCGTGAGCCCGCCGCCATGCAGCGCAAGCGCCTCGACTTCATCGGCGCGATGGACAAGAACTTCGCCCGCACCGTGGACAACAACATGCACGTGGAGGCGGCCATCAAGAACTACGAGATGGCGTGGCGCATGCAGTCGGCTGTGCCCGAGCTGTGCGACATCTCCGGCGAGACCGAGATCACCAAGAAGATGTACGGCATGGATGATGCCGACCCGAAGACTGCGGCCTATGCACGCCAGTGCCTGCTGGCCCGCCGGTTGGTGGAGCGCGGAGTGCGGTTCATCGAGCTGAGCTGCCTCGCGTACAACCTCGGCGGCGGCAATGGAGCGAATCCGTGGGATCACCATGGCGATCTCGTGAAAGGCCACGGCAAGATGGGATATCAGGTGGATCAGCCCATCGCTGCACTCATCAAGGATCTGCGTTCACGCGGCCTGCTGGACAGCACGCTGGTGATCTGGGCGGGTGAGTTTGGCCGCACGCCCTTTGCCCAGGGCGCGAATGGCCGCGATCACAATCCGTATGGCTTCTCCATCTGGATGGCTGGCGGCGGGGTGAAGGGCGGGCATGTGCACGGCGCCACGGATGACTTCGGCTACAACGCGGTCGAGGATGTGAGCAGCGTGTACGACCTCTGGGCCACGGTGCTGTACCTCATGGGCATCGATCACGAGGCGCTCACCTACCGCTACAGCGGCCGTGATCTCCGCCTCACCGATGTGCATGGGCATGTGATGCGTGGAATGATCGCGTAAAGTCCGCAGCGCGGAAGCAACACCCCGCTGAGAGTCACACGCATTCACTCCGCCCGCAGGTCCACCGCCACGAGTTGACGGTCATCGCGCACATAGAGAACACCATTGGAGAAGGCGGCATACGAGCGATGCCCCCCTTTCACAATCTGCTCCTGGGCACGGCGGTTGAACTTCTCCGGCGTGGCATCCACCATCCAGAGTTCGCCTGCCTCGGTGATCACGAGCAGGGTGTCCTTTACCAGAAGCAGCGTCCCACCGGGCACACGACCAGATTCCCACATCACGTTCCCATCATCCGCGCGCACGCAGCGCAAATGCTGGCCAAACTCCTGCCGGCCATGGAAGCCGTAGAGGTATCCCTGGTGGGACACGGGGGTGCTGTAGTGGCACTCAAGCGCATCCTCCTTGTGCCAGACCTGCGTGAGCTTCCCTGCCGCGCCCCATTTCCAAAGGTGCGCCCCCACACCATAACCGGCACTGGTGAAAACGCGATCCTCATCGACCCATACCGGTTGTGCGGCATTCACGGAGGCGTTCATCTCTGAGCGAAGCGGCTTCTGCAGCAGCACCTTTCCATCCGCGATGGAGATGGCGGCGATGTTGTTCCGCATCCAGCAGAAGACGGCGCTACCGTGCACCACCGGTGATGCATAGCCGGCCTCATCCTCCACCGCCTGCCACACAAGTCTTCCATCGGCGAGATTCAGCGCGATGACACCCGCGGGACCTTGGGCCGTCCTTCCACCGGGCGTCAGGATCACCTTGTCCTCCACGATGAGGGGCGAACAGGCACGGCCAAAGAACCCCTGAGGAGAGCCCGTCTCCTTCACGGTGTCATATTTCCAGAGCAGTGATCCATCCGCGAGGTTCAGCGCATGCACCATGCCTTCCGCGCCGTGCACGACAACCTTTCCCTGCGCGACCGCAGGGCAACCACGCGGACCATCGTCCATCCCGAAGTTGTCCTTGTACGAGTTCTCATAGGTGAAGCGCCAGATGTCCGTGCCATCACGCGCGCCTATGGCCTCCACCATCGTCTTGTCTCCCACGCGATGGAAGACGATGGTCTTGCCCTCGGCCACTACCGGACCCGCGAAGCCGCTGCCCAGCGGATGCGTCCACAGGACCTTGGGCCCGGATGAGGAAAACTGAGCTGCGGGTCTTTCCCCCTCCGCCGCCTTGCCATCACGTGCGGGACCGAGCAACTGGGGCCAGTCAGCAGCGTGCGTCGGCGAAGTCAGCAGCGTCCACAAAAGCACCCCGCCGAGTGCGCGTGCTAGATGCGAGAGAGAGGTCCGTGCCGTGGGTTCCATGGGACGGCGTCATACGTCATCTCGAATCAGGCATTCGTCATATGCTTTTCGCGGTTTCGTCCAGTCCCTGCGTGCTGCCGCTGCCACTGGCCGCAAACAAAAAAACGCTGACGACGGAAACGTCCGGTGTCAGCGCAATTGTATCGGAGTTGATCCGTGGTGCCTCAGATATGCACGCCCCTGCTCTGTCCCTGGCTCTTCTCCGGCGCCTTGGGACCCAGCTTCTCGCGGACTGAGAGCACTTTCTCCTGGGTCTTGATCCTGTCTCCCAGTTCTTTCTGCAGTTCCTTCACATTGGTCCCCTCCGAGATGGCCTCCTTCAATTGCTTGTCACTCACGGAGCTCTGCGTGGTGAGCCCGCTCTCATCGAGTCTCGCCTGCACGACCACGCCCTCAGCCTGCTGCAACACCGCACCCAGGGAAGCCTGGTTGTGCTTCATGCGATCCAGATCCTGCTGGCGCTGCTCCATGGTGACGCCGGTTTCCACGTCGTTCTTGGCAACCTTCGTGGCCTCGATTTTCTTGTCCAGTTTTTCGATTTCACCCTGGACTCCCTTGAAACCGTGCTGGAAGAACGCCTTGAACTTGTCGCCAATGCTCGGGTTGGTCTGAAGCTGGGCCTTCTTGTCTTCCAGCGCCTTGATCTGGGCGTTGAAGGGCTGCAGCTTCGCCTGAAGCTCCTGTTGGGCGGCGAGAGTCTTGGCGGTCTGCTCCTTCTGGAGGAGCTTGGTATTCAGATCCGTAAGCTCCTGGCCACCGTTGGAAAGGGTGCTGTAGGCATTGTTGGTGCGATCAAGGTTTTCTGCGGTGAGCAACTGTTCCGCCATTACATCCTGTGCTTTGCCGGACTGTTTCAAAGACGTGCCAGGAGGCTTGTGCACGTTGTTTGCATAGGTTTGCATCACCTTGCTTGCCTGGAGAAGCACGTTCCCCTTCATCTGCTGCTCGGTCAGATTCTCGGTCTTCTGCTGGTTCCCGCCCATGCTCTGCGCGAATTCACCGATCATGGGGGCGGTGTTTTTCAGCATGAGAGTGCTGCTCATGGCCCGTGAGGTGAGTTCCTGATTGTTCTGGGCCTGCACCGGTTCCATGGTGGACTTCAAGAATTCCTGTGCCTCAGGCGAAAGCTTGTGAAGATTGTCGTCATGCGCCTGGACGATGCGCCCAGCCAGGTCCTTGGTGCTATCCGTCAGGGATTGCAGGGTCTCCGGCTTCTCTTTGGAAAGCATGTCCTGCGGGGCGCCGGGGACGGGGAATCGCTGCGTCAGCCCTGGATCGTTCGGGATTTTAACCCCGTCCAGTTCCTTCTTCGTGGCTTCAAGAACCGCCTGGTTATACTCCTTCGCATACTCCTTGAGGTACGCGGTAATGTAGTTGGTGGACGAGGAGGCGAGACGCAGGAATTGGGGCGGGTGATTGTTGGCCTTGGTCAATTCATGCTGCATCGCGGCCTTGCCCAACCGCTGGTGGACTTCCTGCTTCTCCTGCGGAGTCAGGGTGGTGTTTTTTTCGACTGAGTCGAATGCTTCCGAGCCGTAAGCATTCGGCGTTTTGTCGTCGGTAAGCTTGGCGACGATGTCGTCATAGGCTTTGTCAACATGAGGTCCTGGCATGGCTTTGTGAAGTTAAGTTGATTTTCGGGTGCTATGTCTCGACCGCTGCTGGCAAAGGCTTTGGGGAGGCAAATCGGTTACAAGGGTAGGATTCGCCAACGCATCGCCAAAGTTACGGTTGCGGCAAAAATTTACGGTTGCGGCAAAAATTTCCCCACGGACCTGTCGACCCGGTCTTCAGCAAGTTCATGGAGAGGCCAGGCAAAGGTTCTGGCACGGCGAAGCTCACACGCTGGGCAGCATCGGCGGGGCGCAATCCATCGGAATGCATCGCCGCCGTCCAGTCGCAAAACTGCACGGAGCATACGAAGCCTATGGTTCTAGAATTTCTAACATCCCCTATTTACTGCGGGACCTCCTGCTTCTCAGGCGGCCCGAATCGTCTGCTTCCGCTGCGGGTTGGTACCCAGTGATGGCTGCGAGCGGGCATCCAGTCCACCACATGCATGGGCGTTTCCAGTCGAGATTCGGCGTGCGCATCTCCGGGTTGTGATACCCCACATCCGCCCAGCCCTGGTCATCCGAGGTGATGACGATGACATTGGGGTGTGGCATCAGCCGCTGCGGCGGTGGATGCTCACGCGAGCAGAAAAAAGAGGACGGCAGGAAGTCTCGTTCCCCACTAGAACACAGAAAGCTCAGTGCAATTTCACCTCCACCACCAAGAACAGCGTCACGAGTACCCCACAGCCCCTCAGTCTCCAAGGGTCCCTCTGTGTCTCCGTGTTGAACACCCTGAGCCACCCTCACCATCTGCGCTCACCTCATCCCCACCATTCCCTCAGCACCGCGAAGTCGCGCTTCGTCGCGGCGATGGCTTCCTTCAGGTAGCCATCCTGTGCCACGTTGCCCTTGAGATATTCCACATGCAGAGAGATGGGGCCGCTGAATCCAATCTTCTTCAGCATGGCCACCTGCTCCTTGCCCACCACACCTTCGCCCAGCGGGCAGGCTTCCGCCCTCTTCTCGCCCCACTTGAAGTTCTTGAAGTACACCGCGCCAATGCGGTCACGCACGAGATTGAGTTCCAGGGGCCAGGACAGGCTGCCCTCCACTGTGGCGTGGTAGAAGTCGAACGCGAACGCCCAGTCCTTCGCCGGGTAGTCCTGCATGAGTGTGAAGACATCCCACACTGGCGCGCCGAGGTAGTCCTTGCCCGAGTGGTTCTGATAGAGGGGCTGGATGCCGATTTCACTGCTCAATGCAATGAGGTCCTTGAACTTCGCCTTCCACTCCTGAAGCTGCGGCCAGATGGGCTTGCTCAGGTCGTACTTGTTGTAGTTCATCCGGTAGCGCTGGATGCCGGCCGCCTTTGCGGTGCGCAGCACCTTCTCCGTGTTCTGTTCCTTGCTGACCTCATTGATGCCGGAGGTCATGATGGTGATGCCCAGCTTGCGCTTCTTGAGCTCTTCCGCGAACTTGGGCAGTTCCTCCTCCACCTTCTCCGGCTCCACGTGCCCCTTCGGCCGGATGGGCGCCTCAATGCCGGTCATGCCCTCCAGTCCCGCTGCGATGTCGGCAATCTCCGCGAAGCTCAGACCTTGGAGGTGCTTCGTGAAAAAGCAATACTCCTGGGCGGAAGCCGCCGCCGGAGCAGCGGAGGAAAGCACCGGCGCCAGCGCGGAGGCGGCACCGGCGAGAGAGGCGGACTTGAGGAAGTGACGGCGGGTGTTCATGGGGAGGGAGAAGGGCAAGAATGCGCGGAAGAAACGGGATGCGGCAAGAGAAACGTGACGGAAAGCGGTGTTCTCGCCGTTCATCTTCGCTCCATCCTTTTTGTCAAAATGAACCACTTCCACCCCGCTACCCTCCTCATCGCCTGGCTGACCTTTGCCACCGTTGTCTCCGCAGACACCGCCGTCACCCGCGATGTCGAGTATGCCCGCGTGGGTGACGTTTCGCTGAAGCTCGACCTCTACGTCCCCTCCGGCGCGGTGAAGTCACCGGTCATCGTGTATGTGCACGGCGGTGCGTGGCGCGCGGGCTCGAAGGAGGATATGCCGCTCCGCAATCTCGTGAAGCAGGGTTTCGCGGTGACGAGTGTGGACTATCGGCTCTCCACCGATGCGAAGTGTCCCGCGATGATTCACGACATCAAGGCGGCCATCCGCTTCGTGCGCGCGAAAGGCACGGACCATGGACTCGCAGACACCACGCGCATTGCAATCGTTGGCAGTTCCGCGGGAGGACATCTCGCCGCGCTGGTAGGCGTGTCCGGTGGCGTGAAGGAATTGGAGGGCACGGTCGGAAAAGCCGTGAAGGAATCCAGCGAGGTGCAGGCCATCATCAGCCTCTACGGGGCATCGAACCTGCAGACCATTCTGGCACAGAGCACGCCCCATGGTCTCAATGTTCGCGTACCCGCCCTGCAGCTCTTGCTTGGTGGGCATCCGGAGGAGAAACCAGATCTCGCGAAACTGGGCAGTCCGGTGGCGCATGTGGATGCGAAGGATCCTCCGCTCCTGCTCATCCATGGCAATGCCGATCCGCAGATGCCCTATGAGCAGTCGCTGGAATTGAAGGCCGCGTACGAGAAGAATACTGTACCGGTGAAACTCATCGCCATTCCCGGCGGCAAGCATGGTGGGAAGGAGTTTTATGACGCCGAACGAACGAAAATGATGGCGGAGTTTTTGAGCAGCGCCGGCAAATAGTAAAGGCGTTTGCAAGAGAACGCGGGCTCTTGGCAGGGACGGCGTCGCCCTTTCGCGGCAGAAGCATTTTGATGCTGCGCGTCTTTCGCCTGAAGCCGAGTCTACTTTTTCATCAGCTTCCCATCCAGTTCCTTCACCTTGCCCACAATCGTGTCCTCCACGGCATCGCTCCACGGGCCGGGATGGGAGCCATAGATCATGGCGCCGCCGGCTTCGTAGCCGCCCTCCTTCAGCACACGCAGGCTGGGGATGTACCCCATCACGTCATTCGAATAGCCGGAGACCCATACCATGGGCAGCTTCAACTCACGCTTGAGGCGCAGGGAGTAGTCCACCACCACCTCGCCACCGAGGGTGACCATGGCCATGGCATCACCGAAATGGATCACCTGCACTGGGTAGGGATAGGTCGCTGGCAGCTTGCCCTCATGTTCAATGATGGCGAGGAGACGCTTCGCATGATTGGATTCGTAGGTGTTCGCTGACTTGGTTTTTGCCTCCAGTTCCTCTTTCGTCGGCAGCGTTGCAAATGCCAGAGGCACGCGCGCGAACGCCATCTTCAGATCGCTGGGCGTAGGCTGCTTCGGCGTCACTTGCATGGCGGTTTCCACGGCCATGGCGAGAGATTTTCCATGGGTCTTCGCATGGTCGGGCTCGCGTCGTGGATAGGGATTCTGATCGCCGCCGCAGCCGGTCATGAAGAGGGCCACCGTGCCGGGATGAGCCTTCTCCAGTTCCTCCTGCGCATAGCCCGCGTAGTCTCCGCAGAATTGCTGGATGCCCAGCGTGGTGTTGTGGCACGCGTAACCGAAGAGCACGGCCACGAGTTGCTTGCCATCCGCGCTGCTCACCTCCAGCACGGGCACGTCGTGATCCACGGGCCCATCGGGGTACGGGCTGTTCTTGTACCCGAGGCGCGAGGGCAGGCGGCGGTTCATGGCAAAGCCGCAGCGCGCACGATTGTGATGCACCTGCGCCGGAGCCAGCTTCGCCAGGGAGTCATCCATGAGCTTGATGAGGCGATCCCGCAGCAGTTCACCGTACTCCGTGGCCTCGGCGACCTTGTGCTCCATGCCTTCCAGATAGCGCCAGGCGCCGATGCGGAATTCCGGGCCGCAGTGGGTGTGGGAGGCATTCATGACGATGCTCTCCGGCGG
>JAEYUU010000131.1 GCA_023429545.1 Verrucomicrobiota bacterium | reverse complement strand
GGCCTGCAGCGCCTCCAAGCGCTTCAGCATGGCATCGCCGGTGTCGGGATCGATGTCCTCCTCGGGGAAATCAATGTAGGCCTCCAGGTGAGCGAGCAGGTGGATGAGGTCCTCCCGCATCTGCTCGGCGGTGTGGCCCAGTCTGCCTTCGAGCTGTTGGGAAGCCGCCTGCATGGCGAGCTCGCTCTGGGCGTGAATGAGGTCCATCACCGCCTCTGCCTGGGTGAGGTCCAGCTTGCCATTCAAGAAGGCGCGCTGGGTGAACTCTCCCGGCTCGGCAGCACGGGCTCCGTTTGCGAGGAGCAGTTCATAGATGCGACGCGTGACGAGGATACCGCCATGGCAGGAAATTTCCACCATGTCCTCGCCCGTGTAGCTCGCGGGCCCACGGAAGACCGTGAGCAACACCGAGTCCACCGTGGCATCGCTTGCATCCACGATGCGGCCCAGGTGCTGCACACGGGGTGGCAGCTCTGCCACGGGGGTCTTCCCGCGAAAGAGGCTGTCCCCCACCCTGACCGCTTCCGGTCCTGAGACGCGCAGCACACTGATCGCCGCCTCGCCAAAGGCGGTGCTGATGGCGGCGATGGTGTCGCTCATGAATGGGCGGTGCCGTTACTTGCCGAGGATGCCACGCAGCGTCGCGATGCAGCGACGGTTCTGCTCCATGGTGCCCACCGAAATGCGCACCCAGTCCGGCAGCTTGTACTCCGCCATGGCGCGAACGATGACGCCCTTGTCGAGCATCTTCTGGAAGACCGCATCACCATCCCCCACCTGCACGAGCACGAAGTTCGCGTGGCTTTTCACATACGGCAGGCCCATCGCCGCAAACTCCTGCTCAAAGTAGGCGCGCCCCTCGTTCGTCACCTGCCGGGTGCGGTTCAGGTGCTCCTCATCCAGCAGACCGGCGACCGCGCCTGCCTGAGCAATGGCATTCGCATTGAAGGGCTGCCTCGTCTTGTGCAGCACGTTGATGAGTTCCTCCGTACCGATGCCGTAGCCGATGCGCATCCCCGCGAGCCCCTGGATTTTTGAAAAAGTGCGCAGCAGGATCACATTCCGTCCTTCGCGCACGAACTTCATCGTGTCCTGTGGCTCGTCCACGAACTCGTAGTAGGCTTCATCGATGACCACAACCACGTGATCAGGCACCTTGTCCATGAATCGCTCCAGCGCCTCCATGCTCACGATGGTGCCGGTGGGGTTGTTTGGATTGGCGATGAAGAGTTCCTTCGTCTGGGGCGTGACCGCCGCCAGCATGGCATCCAGATCATGTACGAATCCAGGATCAGGCACCTCGATGGTCTCCGCGCCAAAGAGCGTGGCCATGAGCTTGTACACCACGAAGGCGTGCTCCGCAGTGATGATGTTGTCCCCCGGCTTCAGGAATGCGTGGCCGATGAACTCGATGATCTCGTTCGAGCCGTTGCCCAGAACGATCTGCCCAATGCCGACGCCAAATTTCTTTGCCAGTGCATCGCGCAGCTTGAATCCGAATCCGTCCGGATAGATGTGGGCCTGCGTGATCGCCTGCTGCATGGCCTCCATGGCTTTGGGGGAAGGTCCCAGGGGATTTTCGTTCGAGGCCATCTTGACGATGTCCTCCGGCTTCAGCCCGCGCTCACGGGCCAGTTCCTCAATGGGTTTTCCCGGCTTGTACGAAACGAGGTCTTTGAGTTGGGGGTTGGCGTGGTTCCAGACGTTCATGCGAGAATCTTCCATGCGCGAGGATGGGGGCCTTTGCAAGGGGCAGACGGGGCTGCGGCAACGGGCTCGTGAGACCTTCCCGTTGCCGGGAGATGTCCAGATTTTGCTTCCTGCGGCTATTGGACCGCTGCTAGAGTCGCCAGCCCAGTCCGTTCTCTCATTCCACATTCCATTCAATGATGAAACTCCGCACGCTTTTCACCACAGCGCTCGTCTGCGCTGCCTCCGCCGTCGCCGCCCCTGCCCAAGTCACCTTTGAAGGAAAAGAAGGTCCTGGAAAGGGGAAGAAAGTCGTCCTGCTCGCCGGTGACGAAGAATACCGCTCGGAGGAAGTGATGCCCATGCTGGCAAAGATCCTGGCGGAAAAGCATGGATTCACCTGCACCGTGGTGTGGAGCCTGGATCCAAAGACAGGCGAGGTAGAGCCCAAGGCCTCCAGCAACATGCCCGGCATGGAAGCGCTGGATCAGGCGGATCTCTGCATCATGCTGCTGCGCTTCCGCGCCCCGGAGGATGCCCAGATGAAGCACTTCGCGGATTACTACCTCGCGGGCAAGCCCATCATTGCGCTGCGCACCAGCACACATGCGTTCAACTACCCGAAGGACTCCAAGTCCCCGTTTGCAAAATACGGCTGGACCAGCGGTGAATGGAAGGGCGGCTTCGGCAAGAATGTGCTCGGTGAGACCTGGGTTACGCACTGGGGCAAGCACAAGTCGGAGGCCACGAAGGGCATCATCGAAGCCGCGGCCAAGGGCGATCCCATCCTGCGCGGTGTCACCAATCCCTTCGGTGACAGCGATGTGTATGAAGCCTACCCGCCCGCCGATGCGAAGATTCTGGTTCGTGGGCAGGTGCTGTCCGGCATGACTCCGGACTCCGCCCCGGCTTCCTACACCAAAAAGCGCGCCACGGACAAGGCGGAACAAGATGTGAACACTCCGATGATGCCCGTGGGCTGGACTCGTGAACACAAAAACGAGGCGGGCAAGACCAACAAGATCCTCACCAGCACTCTGGGTGCCGCGACCGACATGAAGAATGCAGACCTGCGCCGGCTGGTAGTGAATGCCGCCTATGCCTTCACCGGTCTGGAAGTACCGGAAAAAGCGAACGTCGAAATCGTAGGCAACTTCGCTGCGACGATGTATGGCTTCGGCACGAACGTGAAGGGCCTGAAGCCCGCGGACTACGCGAAGTAGGGGCTCGCCCGGCAATCATTTCGAGAAACAAACAGGCGGCACCCTTACGGGCGCCGGCTGTTTGTTTCGGCAATGATTCTCAGGCTGTCACACGCATCCTAAAAAATGCGGAAGTAGAAGCCACCCCGCGGATAGGAGTAGCGATACGGGTCATAGTAGTACGGGCGGTAGTAGTATGGCCGGTAGTACGGACGGTAATAGTAACCGTGGTGGTGATGATGACCGCGGTATCGATAGCCGGAATTTCGGTGATGGTGGTGGCGGTGTTTGCGCTTCACCAATTGGGCATCAGATGTGTCGCCGTTGAAAAGCAGCGTCTGGGACTGGCCCGGGGCACCGTTGAATTCCGCCGTCCGCAATTGCAGCGTGTCCGCTGTCGCCGGAACGGCGAATGCAGAAAGCATCGTGCACAAGGCGAGAACTGGCAGTTTCATGGTTCAAGGGGGTTGGTATTTGCAAGCCTCGAAGTTCTCCGCCACCAGTGACGGCAGCCATGGCTTGCTTATAGAATTCGACGATCAGATCTCGCGCCCCATTCGACTCACGCGTGACTCAATCGAAAATTCGCCTTGGCAAAAATGCAGTGTGCACGATCGAGATCTAGTCGGGCATTCTCGAACCCACGAAAGAGTGTGAGCGTCGCGCCTGTCTCTACGGTTCCCTTGGAGAAACTATCCACGAGACACCGACTTGCGCACGATCCACCGGCTTTGTGCCAGTGGCGGGTTTTACATCGAGAGTTTGGACGATCTTGATACCTTCACTTGGTGCGACCCCCAGTTCGCCGCCGCCCATGACATTGTCGTTCCACTGAAGCTTCGCTGCCGGCTCCAGCAACTCGATGATCTTTCCATCACGCGCCGCCACGGCATTGTCGCGAAAGTCACATTCAGGGGGCATGATCGCTGTCACATCCTCGTCAGCATATCCGATGACGATGCTGTTCTTGCAGTCCATGATGGAGTTGCCGGTCACTTCCGCCTTCTTCACCTGGAGATAGCCGTTCGCTGGTGAATCCTTGATTCCATTCATGATGCAGATGGCGGTGCGCGCGCCATCGCCCTCCAGACCCTGGAGGTGATTGCCCCTCACCACGTGATTCTCACCAATGATGCGAATGCCGCCGGTGAACTTCCGATGCTTTCCATCAAACCAATTGCCTTCCACGAGGCAGCGATTGCCATGGCGCAGCGTGAGCGTGCCCTGGCATTCGCTGAAGGTGTTCCGCAGATACTGGTTGTCGCAGGACTTGTTGGAGATGCACTCCACTTCTCCATCGCATTGCACGAACAAATTGTCCGCCACGGTGCAGGCAGCGCTTTGCAGAGAGGTGTCGCTGTCTCCAAGGCGGATGATTTCGCCGCCATTTTTCCCGAGTCGCGGACGTGGTCCGAAGTAGTTTTTCTGGATGAGATGGGCCGCCGGCTGGCCATCTTTCTCGGGTAGCCAGGCCACCAGGAGCGTTCCCTTGCTCGTCTTTCCCTCGAAGTGGCAGCGCTCCACCACATTTCCCACACTGTAGAGCGAGACCCACTTGCGCTCCTTGGTGTCCGCAGCCTCAGCGTCTTGGGTGATGGCACAGTCACGCAGGGTGCAGTGGCTGGCGGGATTCTTGGAGTCTTCACGGAACATGATCACGTCCCACCTCGCCGGGAACGCATTCTGGAACCACAATCCCTCCACCACGAGGTGGCTGCCGGCGAGCCGCAAGCTGCTGTCGCCGGTGAGTTTCACCGTGCCCGGAGTCATGGCCCGAAGGGTGATCGGCTTGTCCTTGCTGCCCATGCCCCTGAAGACAAGCGCTGCATCCTTCCACTCGCCCGGCTCCATCAGGATGACGTCGCCCGCCTTCGCTCCGGCCACGGCTGCATCGAACGCCGCGACGTCATTCGCTGACACCCGTGTCTCCGCTGCGGCAGCTTGATGAATCTCCGCCAGAAGAAGGCAAAAAAGGAGCAGGAACGAGGGAATCCCCCTCACTTCAGCACCTCCGTCAGTACCCGACCATCCGCCCCCTTGATTTCCAGTCCGAGGAGTTTTGCCATGGTCGGAGCCACATCGATGTTCGCCATCCTGTCAATCGTCACTCCCTTTTTCACACCGGCGCCGCTGATCACAAAGGTGGCGTCCATGAGAGGATTGGCTGGCGAGTAGCCGTGAGCGCCCTTGGGTGCTTCCGCGGACACGACCAGATCTTCTCCGCCGGCATTACCGCTGAAAAGGTATCCATCCTTGGGCGAAAGGATGAGGTCGGGCATGCGGGGATCCTTGTCCGCGGTTTCCAGCCCGTACTTCGCGAAATCCTTCTCTTCGATTACTTCCTCCACGCCTTCCATGGCCGCAAGCTTCGGGGTGAGGTCCTTCAAGAGGGCGGCGCGGTTTTCCTGGTCCAGCACATAGATGAAGGCCACACCTTGGGCATGGCACCACACACGGCGCTCCGTGACCTTGTTACCAAGAGCAGCCTTTACCAGGCCCTCCTTCTTGAACAGCACATTGGGCTGGATCTGTTTCTTGTAGGTGATGAAGCCATGGTCGGATGCCACGACAAAGGTGGTCTTCTCCGTAAGTCCGGCAGCCTCCACGGCCTCCACGATCTGACGCACGCGGTTGTCGGCATCGTTGATGGCCCAATAGGCATCTGGCGTGTTCCGTCCGGTGGCATGCTGGAGTGCGTCCACGCTCATGAGATGCAGGCACGTGAGCTTGGGTTTGTGCTTGCGGATGATGTGGCTGGCGAGGCTGGCGTACATCCAGTCCCGCATGGCCTTGCCGGCGTTTCCCGCCTTGCACCATTCCATCTGCTTCTCGTACGGGATGCCCGCCTCCCGGCACTCGGCCAGCAATGAGGGCGTGCTGTATTGCTCGAAGGTTGCCTGGTCGAAGACATCAGGAATGGTCCAGTCCCATGTCTTTGCGCCGCGGGAGGCCGGCCAGCACACGCCCGCCGTGCTCAGGCCCGCGTCATGAGCCACATCATAAATTGTGGGGGTCTTGACGATCTCGTCCTTGTTGAAAACGGGGTCAGGGATGTAGGCCACGACCTTCTGCTCCTTCCTGTCGAAGAAGTCGTTCCCAATGACTCCATGCTTCCCAGGGTGCACGCCGGTGACCAGCGT
>JAEYUU010000087.1 GCA_023429545.1 Verrucomicrobiota bacterium | reverse complement strand
GAATGGTGGCGGGGCGGGGCTAGATGGCGGTCTGAGGGCCAATTCCGGCGGCCATTTTGGCAGGCTTTCCAGCCCATTGGCATCATGCCACTTCCAGTTTGACATCTTTTCCTTGCCCATTAGTATGCCTGCCCCTTCCATCCGGCCCTCCCGTGCGGATGGCGTCCAGCACCCCTTTCACCTCCCCGCGAGAATATGCCCAAACGCACCTACCAACCCTCCAAGCGCACCCGCAAGCAGCAGTTCGGCTTTCGCGCCCGCATGAAAACCGAGAAGGGGCAGGACATCCTGCGCCGCCGCCGCAAGGCCGGTCGCTGGCGTCTTTCTCCCAAGGGTGTGGAAGTCCACTTCAAGCGGCATACCCGCCAGCACACGCCCAAGGGCACCGCTCAGGCCCGGCCCACCTACTGAGGTTGTGTGCCGCCATGCGACTTCCCGCCGCGCGTCGCTTGCGCTCTTCTTCTGAGTTTGCCCGGGTACGGGCTGAGGGCACGAGCGTTCCCGGGAAGTTTGTGATTGTCAATGTCCTGCGCCACCCGGAGGGTGGCCCTTGGCGCTCTGGCGTCATCACCTCACGCAAGGTTGGCGGAGCAGTGCAGCGCAATCTTGCCCGCCGCCGGCTCCGGGAAATCATCCGCGAGGCCGGACTTCAAGATGGCATCTGGGTGGTCACAGTCGCCCGCTGGCGCATCCTCGAAGCCTCTTTTGAGGAGCTGAAACAGGACTGGATGCGTGCCGCTCGCCGCGCTCGCGTCCTTCAGCAGGAGGCAGTCCCCGGCACGCCATGAAATTCCTCATCCGGATCGCCATCCGTGGCTACAAGCTTTTCATTTCCCCGGTCATCCATTTTGCCGCGGGACCGGCGGGTGGCTGCCGCTACACGCCCACCTGCTCCATGTACTTTCTTGAGGCGGTGGAGACTCACGGTGTCCTGCGCGGCAGCTGGATGGGCATCAAGCGCATCTGCCGCTGCCATCCCTGGGGCGGCAGCGGGGATGACCCCGTTCCCCCCGCAGGTGACAAGAATGACCCCGGCGCGGATTGCGATTGCCACCACGCATCTTCGGAGCACCAGTCTCCTCCCGGCAGCGACAGCAGATTGATGCGCGCCCGCGCCGTTTAGCCCATTTCTCCCCCACAATTCTTTTCTACACCCTGACATGGATAAAAAGACCTGGATCGTAGTGTCCCTCTGCGTCGTCGGCATAGTCATCAATGGCTTCTTCATGACGAAGAATCAGCCGGTGCCGCAGACGCCGCCCGCCAAGCCCGCGGAGGCTGCTCCGGCCACTCCCGGCACTGCGGGCGCCGCCCAAGCCCCTTCCGCTACCGCTTCTGCGCCAGCCCCTGGTACCGCTGCCGCTCCCGCAGCCGCCGTGGCGGAAACCGTCGAGCTTACCAGCACCAACGCCCGCTATGAACTCACCAGCAAGGGCGGTGGCATCAGCAAGATCAACCTGCTCGACACAAAGGACAAAGTCGTCCTCAATAAATGGGGGAAGGCTCCCATCGGCGCCCTCAGCAATGCCGCGCGAAGCTATGACGACCTGAACTACAGGGTGGTCGAGAAAAGCGACAAGCACGTCATCTTCGAAGCAGAATCGGCCGAGAAGGTCCTTATCCGCAAGGAGTATCGTTTCTCCACTGGACCGGCCATCAGCGACCATCTTCTGGATCTGAAGATCACCCTGACCAACCAGAGCGGCGCGAAGATCAGCCGCGACAGTTGGTTCCTCTACACAGGCGCAGCCTCGGAACTGCGCCCGGATGAAATCGAGCGTCCGGCCTTCATCTGGAATGACGCGGGGGACGCCAGCGCGTTGCACACCAGCCATTTCCGGGACGGCCCGAACTGGTTCGGCTGGGGCAGTCCCATCCTGGAGGAGCACCGCGCTCTTCCCCGCTCCCGCTGGGTCGGCGTGATGAGCCGCTTCTATGCCACGGTCATCAGCAACAAGGAAGACCAGCCCGCACGCATCTGGACGGAGCGTTTCCTCATTGACCACTCCAAGGATGAATTCGCGAAGCACAGCAAGGCCGCCACGGACCATGCCATTCATGGTGGGATGAGCCTGCCGCCCGTGGAACTGGAGGCCGCTGGTACGAAAACGCTGGAGTTCCGCATCTATGCGGGACCCAAGATTTACCGCGACCTCAGTGCCATCGACAAGGCGGACGGCAATCATGAGCGTCAGATGAGCGGAGTGATGTTCTACGGGAACTGGTTTGGCTGGGTGAGCCGTCTGCTGGTGACAGCCTTGAGAGTTTTCCACGACTGGTCGGGGAATTGGGGTGTGGCCATCATCATGCTGACCTTGGCGGTACGTAGCCTCCTGTGGCCGCTACAGGCGCGTTCCAATGCGCAGATGAAGAAAATGGGCAAGCTTTCGCCCATGATGAAGGAGCTTCAGGAGAAGCACAAGGATGACCCGCAGAAGGTCAACCAGGAGATGATGAAGCTCTATCGCGAGTATGGGGTGAATCCCATCGGCGGGTGTCTTCCGCTGCTGGTGCAGTTCCCGATCTTCATCGGCTTTTACACCGCCCTGAAGAGCGCCACTGAGTTGCGCGGCCAGCCCTTCATCCTGTGGGTGCAGGACCTTTCGCTCCCTGACACGGTTGCCACGGTCAATCTGTTCTTCACGCACCTCGACATCAATCCGCTCCCGTTGCTCATGGGCCTCACCATGTTCCTGCAGATGAAGCTCACGCCGCAGCCCGCCACGGCGGACAAGATGCAGCAGCGCATCTTCATGTTCATGCCGTTCATGTTTCTGTTCTTCTGCTACACCTTCGCGTCCGCGCTGGCGCTATACTGGACGTTCACGAACATCTTCATGATCGTCCAGGCCCAGCTCACACGCATCTGGCAGAAGGAGCCTGTTCTTGAAAAAAAAACGGTGATTGACACCAAGGCTTCGTCTGTGTCATCCATGTCGTCCCACGCCGCGGGCAACAAACAGAAGAAGGAAAAAACCAGAACCCTGCGTCCCGGCGGCGGTGGCACCAAATCGACCCGCAAGCCGAATACATGACGTCCCTGGAACACTCCCGCAAGATTCTCGACACCATGCTGGGTTACCTCGGCTTTGTCGTGAAGATTGAGGAGGATGACGGCCCGGACGGTCCCACGCTGCAGATTCTCACGGAAGAACCGGATGCCCTGATCGGGCGCCGCGGGGAGGTGCTGGATGACATCCAGTACCTCGTGAACCGCATCCTGCAGCGCCGCGAGCCCAAGTCGCCCCGCATCCGGGTGGATGTGGAGTACTTCCGCACCATGCGCGAGGACAGCATGCTGGAGAAGGTGAAGCAGCAGGCGGAGCGGGTGAGGGCCACCGGCCACGCCATCGCGCTGAACCCGATGAACAGCTATTACCGCCGCCTGGTGCACAACCTGTTCGTCGAGGATCCAGACATCATCAGCGAGAGTGCCAAAGGGGACGGCCGCTTCAAGCGGATCACGCTGAAGAAGCGGGGGAGTACCAGCCAGGCTCCGCCTGCGGTTGAGCCGCAAGGAGATGGGCAGGGCGCGTGAGCGAAGCTTCCTGCCTTTGGGCAGGCGGGCGGCATGGGAGCTTCCATCTTCCGACCACGGGCAAACCCAAACCTGACAACCTTCTAACTTGCGTCCCGGCACTTCTGTGCTTATCTATCAGACTCCCCCGCGCCCTATGGGCCTGAGGAGAATCTGACCCCAAACCATCCTCACCATGGCCGCCATCGTTTCCATGCCCCTTTCGACCAAAGCTGCCAGCAGGGGCGCATTCGGCGGTCTTCCAGTCCAAGCTATGAGAGCCGAACTCGTTGAAAAAGCCGCTCTGGTCGTCCCTGAGCTCCCTGTATTGATCAACATGGTCTCGAAGCGCGTCAAGCAGCTGACCTTGGGCCGCCCTGCGCTCATCGACAAGAAGCCGGGCATGCGGGAGGCGGATGTCGCCCTCCAGGAAATCATCGAAGGCAAGATCAAGGTGGAGCGCCTGGAAGAAGGCCTCCCCCTCTGAAGGTGGCGGCATCATCGCCGCCGCGGAAGGATGAACGCGAGGGCATTTGCCTTCGCGATTGGAGCAGAAAAACAGGATGCCTTACTGAGGAGGCATTTGGAAGGGCATGCCGTCATGAGTGAAATCGCCACCAACCGCAAAGCGCACCGGGACTACCACATCCTGGAGAAGGTGGAAGCGGGTATCGAGCTCAAGGGCACCGAGGTGAAGTCCATCCGTGCCGGGCACATCAATATTGGTGATGCCTTTGCCCGTGTGGAGCGCGGCCAGTGCTTCCTCTACGGCTGCGACATCCAGCCCTATGTGAAGGCCAGTCATGAGCAGCATGAGGCCCGCCGCAGCCGCCGCCTGCTTCTGCATAAGAATGAGATCCTGCGCCTCTGGGCCGCCAGCCAGCAGAAGGGCCAGTCCCTCGTGGCCCTGCGGGCCTACTGGAAGAACCGCTGCGTCAAAATCGAAATCGGCATAGGCAAGGGCAAGACGAAGGGCGACCAACGCCAGGACCTCAAGAAAAAGGCCGAGATGCGGGAGGCCCAGCGGGACATGGCCCGCTTCAACGAGCGCGCCAGGAAGTAGAGCGGGTGCGCGCCAGCCTCAGGAGAGGCCGGGTTACATTGAGCGTGGACAGTCCGAGCCATCTCGCCACCATGCGCCCATGACCGCTGAACAGATGGCCGACGTGCTGCGCAACATCGCGCGGCTGCTGGAGCTCAAGGGAGAAAATCCCTTCAAGATCCGTGCCTACTCCACGGGCGCGGATGTCGTGGAAAACTTCAGCGGCGACATCGTGGCGCGCGCCAAGGCGAATGACCTCGGCGGCATCAAGGGCATCGGTGACGCGTTGCAGCAGAAGTTGCATGAACTGGCCAGCACCGGGAAGCTGGAGTTCTATGAGAAGCTCAAGGCGGAGTTCGGGGATGGTATTCTGGAGCTGTTTGAAGTGCAGGGCCTCGGCGCAAAAAAGATCGCCGCCCTGTTTGCCACGCTGGGGGTGAAATCCATTGCCGACCTCAGGCGCGTTTGTGAGAGCGGGGAGGCCGCAAAGCTGCCAGGTTTTGGTGCGAAGACCGCGGAGAAGCTGCTCCAGGGAATCACCTTTCGCGAGAGCCACGCGCATGAGTTCCGGCAGGAGCAGGTGGCACCCATCGCGATGGGTGTTCTGGACATGCTGCGCGATCATCCGGATGTATCCCGCGTGGAAGTCGGCGGCAGCTACCGCCGGGGGAAGGAGACCGTGCATGATCTGGATTTCCTGGCGGCATCGCGACAGCCGAAGGAGGTGCTGGAGGACTTCGTGCGCATGCCCGGCGTGACCCAGGTGTTGGGGCATGGCGACACCAAGGCGAGCGTGCTGCTGGACAGCGGTGTGCAGTGTGACCTCCGTGTGGTGACGAATGATGAGTTCGCCTGTGCGCTGGTGTATTTCACCGGCAGCAAGGAGCACAACATCATCCTGCGAAGTCGTGCGCTTGATCGCGGCTGGTCGCTCAACGAGTACGGATTTTCACCCGTGTCGCAGGGGAAGGGCAAGGAGCCCCATCCGAAGTGCATGGAGGAGGCGGATGTGTACCGCGCGCTCGATTTGGATTTCATCCCGCCGGAACTGAGAGAAAACACCGGCGAGATCGAGGCGGCGGAATCGGGCAGAATTCCAAGGCTGGTCGAGTTGCAGAATCTACGTGGCTGCTTCCACAATCACACCGTGGCCAGCGACGGCTCGGCCACGCTGCGTGAGATGGCGGAGGCTGCGCAAGAAGTGGGCTGGCAGTACCTTGGAATCGCGGACCACAGCAAGTCCTCCTTCCAGGCGAATGGATTGAATGAAATCCGCCTCGCCGCGCAGGTGGAAGAGATCCGCAAGCTCAACGCGGAGTATGCGGGTGAGGGCTTCCGCCTCTTCGCGGGGAGCGAGGTGGATATCCTGAAGGACGGCGCGCTGGATTTCAGCGACGAGATCATGGCAGGGCTCGACTATGTGGTGGCGAGCGTGCACAATCTCTTCACGCTGTCCGAAGCGGAGATGACGAAGCGCATCATCAAGGCAATAGAGAATCCGCAGGTCACCATGCTGGGTCATGTCACCGGGCGGCTGCTGCTGCAACGCCCCGGCTATGCGGTAAACATTCCCGAGATCATCGACGCTGCCGCGGCAACGGGGACCATTATTGAGATCAACGCCAATCCCTGGCGGCTCGACATGGACTGGCGCTGGTGGAAGATGGCGAAGGAGAAGGGCGTGAAGTGCGCCATCAATCCGGATGCGCACAGCACGCGTGGATTGCAGGATGTGTTCTTCGGCGCCCGTATTGCCCGCAAAGGCTGGCTCACGCGCGATGACGTGGTGAACTGCCTGCCGCTGGCACAGGTGGAAGAGGCGCTGAATGCGAAGCGAACGGCTCTGGGGAAGTAGTCGGGTTTCGAGTGAAACTCGACTCGAGTGCCGTTGGGGTACTAGGTTCCTGGTCTCCAATCAGTCTGGCCTTTGGCGGGATTCGGGCCCTGCTTTCTAGCGTGCGTTTGCGCCTTGTTGTCACCCTCTCTCCTGCGGTTATCTTTCGGGGCGCTCTTTTTCGCGTGTCCTCCGGTTCTCTTCTTGAAGGGACCTTTCTTGGAGAATCCATCTTTGCCAGGACCCTCCTGCTTTCCTTGGGGAGCCGCCCGTCCGGAGCCGTGGCCGCGTTTCTTGGAAGGGCCGCCCGTGTGCTTGCGGCCTTTGCCACCACGCTTTCTGCCAAAGGAGGGTTGTTCTTCACCACGCACAGGTTGGTCAGCAGGAGGACGGCTTTCACCGCCTTGCTGGGGACGCTGCCGAGGCGGTCGCGAGTCTGATGCCGCCGTCGGCGCAGGTCCGCGTCGGGGAAAACGCTCCTCCCGATGCTGTGGCCTGCGTGAAGGGCGTGCCTGCTGCTGTGGCTCACCAGCCTGCGGCGCAAGCTGGAAGTCCACCTGCTTCTTGGTATCGTCGACGCGGTAGATCTGCACCTCAAGGCGGTCGCCCAGACGGATGACACGGCGCGAGTGACGACCAATGAGCTGGGTTCGCACTGGATCGAATACGAAGAAATCTTCCGCCAGCGAGGACAGGTGAATGAGCCCGCTCATGCCGAGGTCGGTGACATCGACAAAGAATCCGAAGTTCCGCACGTCGGTCACCAGCGCATTGTAGGTCTGGAAGTTGCCCGATTTGAGCTGGGCCTTCAGGTGGGCGTAGAGCTTCACGTCCTTGCTGTCGCGTTCAGCATCGGAGGACATGCGCTCGGTATTGCTGATGTGTTCCGCGGTCTTTTTC
>JAEYUU010000064.1 GCA_023429545.1 Verrucomicrobiota bacterium | reverse complement strand
ATCAAGGTGATTGAGCAGCGCCTGGATGTCACCGGTGCTGCCGAGGAAGCGAGGGATGCAACATATGCCCACGAGGCCATCGGTATCGCAGATCGCTTTGATCACATCGTCTGGTTTGCCGCGGAAGTGGCGGTAAACATCCGCACAGGTCGTGTGGCTGGCGACCATGGGCCTGGAGGATGCTTTGGCGGCATCGCCTGCGGTCTTCCATCCACTGTGGGCCACGTCCACGATCACTCCGAGGCGGTTCATTTCGGCGACGGCCGCATGTCCGAAGTCACTCAGGCCCCCATCGTGCGGCTCGCCCGCGCCATCCCCGATGGGGTTGCGGCGGTTGTAGGTGAGATGCATCATGCGGATGCCGAGTTCGTGGAAGATGGAGATGAACCGCAGCTCGTCCTGCACGCTGTCCCATTCCAGATGCAATGGCACGCCGTTGCCGGTGAAACAGAGTCCCACGTGCCCCGCCTTCTTTACGGCGAGCGCATCTTCCACCGTTACCACCTTGGAGAGATGCGGCTTCAGCATGTCCGTGGCATGCGTGAAGTGTGCGAGGCGTTTGATCAGCCGCAGCGGGTCACTGCCTTCTTCACCAGCATTTTGAAACACGCAGGTGACACCCGCCGCATGGAAGCTGTCGAAGAATTCCTTGCGCTCACGCTCGTTCGTCGCGCCACGGTTCATGGACATGGACTCACGGAGATCCGCAAGCGCCTCGCCGGAGATGCCAGCGGCAATCGCTTCATTGATGCGATCCCCATCGATGGCGAAGCGAGGTGCGAAGCCGTACGATTCAAACACCAGCGACTGAAAGTGCAGCTCCCAAGCGTGCTCGATCTGGGCCGGCGTGGGTTTCAGGATGTTCAGTGCGACTTCCCGGGATTTGTCGATCACTGGATTGCCGGTCATCCAGAACTTCTTCGCGTCCTCGCCGCGGACGTGGATGTGGAATCCTCCAGCAGCGGCCGCCGCGAGTGGCAGCTTCCTCAACAGGGAACGACGAGTCATTCCAAGGCTGCTTGATCGGAGTGGGGGATGCGGATGATTCACGCGATCAGTTCCGGTATAGGCCTGCCATGATCCACGATGGGCGTGGGACGACCGTTGAAATCGTTGATGGTGATCTTGGAGGAGTCGATGCCCAAGTGGTGGTAGATCGTGGCGAGGAAGTCGCCGGGACCGCAGGGCCGCTCGATGACATCTTCACCGCGCTTGTCCGTGGCGCCAATGATGCCGCCGGTTTGAATGCCGCCGCCCGCCCAGATGTTTGAGAAGGCACGAGGCCAGTGATCGCGGCCCGGCTGCAGCGTTCCCGCGGGAGCGCTGGCGTCGCCGACGCCCGTGCTGCGGTCAAAGCTGATCTTGGGCGTGCGACCGAACTCGCCGGTCACCACCACGAGGACCCTCTTACCAAGGCCACGCTCGTAGATGTCCTCAATGAGCGCTGAGACCGCCTGGTCATAGTTCTTCATGCGGAAGCGCAATCCGTCGAACACATGGTGGTTTACCGCATGGTCGTCCCAGTTCTGCACACGGCCGCAGAGAGGCCCGCTGAGGCTGCTGGTGACGATTTCCACACCGGACTCCACGAGGCGCCGGGCAAGAAGAAGCTGCTGGCCCCAGCGATTGCGACCATACCGATCTCGCGTGCGCGCGTCTTCACGGCTGAGGTCAAAAGCGTCGCGGGTCTTGGGATTGGTGAGCAGTGTCATGGCCTGCTGCTCGAACTGGTCGAGTGCGCCAAGCTCACCTTCGCGATCGAAGGCGCGCTCCATGCGATCCAGATTCTTCCGCAGGGCAATGCGGTCGTTGAGACGCCGGGTTTCGGCGTCATCGGAGCGGCCGATGTTCGGCACCTGGAAGTTTGGCCGGCTCGGATCATCGGTGACCGAGAAAGGTGAATACGCATCGCCGAGGTAGGCGGGACCGTTGTACTCCAACGGAGGATTCACGCCCACGTAGTTGGGCAGGGGGTTGGCACGGCCGCCGTTTCTGGAGCGCAGATAGTAGGCCACGGACATCCAGTCGGGCAGGCGCGGCTTGGGCTTGTCGCGTTCATCGGAGTCACCCGAGAGCATCTGCATGGAGCCGGCTGGGTGGCCGCCAGCCTTCTGATTCATGGAACGCAGCACCGTGAATTTGTCCGCAATGCGCGACTGCATGGGCATGAGTTCAGTGAAGTGCAATCCCGGCACCTTCGTGGGGATGGTCTTGAAGGGGCCGCGGTATTCGCTGCCGATTTCCGGCTTCGGATCGTAAGTGTCGATGTGGGACTGGCCGCCGGGCAGCCACACCATGATCACCGCTGTGCGTTCGCTCGCTGGTTTGAGGGCATTTTCCGCGCGCAGCTTGAGCAGGCCTGGTAACCCCAGGGACGCAAATCCGGCGATCCCGATCTGCATGAATCCTCGCCGGCCCATGGGACCAGCACAGCGCACGATGGAAGGTGATTCGATGATGGAGGACATAATAACGTGGATTCAGGTATCGGGTAAATCAGGGGCCATCGGTGGGCTTCATGCCAAAGACAGCGATCTCCTTGCCATTGGCGCCATCCCAGAGACGCAGCATGCTGTCTTCTCCTCCGGCGATGATCATCGCGCCATCTGGCGTGCTCGCAGCGGACTGCATGAAATCGGGGAGGCGTGGTATTGCCCGTACTTCGGTTCCAGTGTCGCTGACGATACGAACGAGGTTGTCACCCGATGAAGTGACGATCTTGCTCGTGGCGCCAATGAACTGCAGGGAGGTTACTTCCTTGGTCCAACCTTGAATCTTCTTGATACGCTCGCCCATGGCCATGTCCCATGTGGTCACCACGCCATCCGCGCCTGCCGTTGCGAGGACGCGTCCGTCCGCACGGAAGGCGATGCCCATGACATGATGCGTATGCCCTTCAAAAAGATTCACGCGCTTGCCAGTCGCGATTTCAGTGACGCGCGCGATCTTGTCCGCGGCACCGGAAGCAAGCAGCTTTCCATCCGGCGAGAAGTCCAGGCACAGCACGGTGTCATCGTGGTGCTCCCTCCACGTATGAAGCAATTTGCCAGAAGCCACTTCGAAGATGCTGATGTCACCGGAGCGGGATGGTTCGCCGCTGCCTGCTGCCAGAGTCTTTCCGTCCGGGCTGAAGCGCACCGCGTTCACGCGATCGGCGAACAGAGGATTGTCTTCGCCTTTCTCAAGCACGCGCTCCAAGGTCCAGCGTGCTGGCTGATTAAAAATGAGCGATGAACCGTCCGCCTGCCATGTGCGGAATGTCCCGTCTGAGCCAGAGACGATGTCCACGCAGGAAGTTATCGGGGAGGCTGACTGATTTGTCAGGAAACCCGTCGAAAGGTTCCATACACTGAGCGTGCCATCGCTGGAAGCGGCAGCAACTTGCTGTGTGTCCTGTGAGAAAGAGATCGCAAGGACGCCGGCGCCGGGCTTCTTCTGGGAATCCTTCGCCGTGACGAGTTCAGCCGAAGCTTGATCCAGCACTTTCTTCGCCGCTTCGATGGCCGCATTCGCGGCTGCGAGTTCCTGGGTGTTGCGCGTCTTTGTATCGGTGATGCGCTTTTCCTCGACTTCAGCATCCTTGATGTTCTGCTCCGCGGCAGTCAGCGCCGATTGCGCGGAGGTCTCGACCTTGAGCGCAGCGCCGAGTTTTTCCTGGGCAGCGGTGCGATCCTTTTCAAGGGCGGGATCCGGTTTGCCGTTGATGGGGGCACTGGCCAGGCGCGCTGTAATGTCGTCGAGCACCTTTTTCGCTTCCAC
>JAEYUU010000015.1 GCA_023429545.1 Verrucomicrobiota bacterium | reverse complement strand
GGGGTGAGCAGCAGCCGGATCATGACGAGGTGGGAGAACGCGTGAAGAGGACAGGACATTTCGGACAGCCTGTGATTGGCAGAGAAAGTCGCGCTCAGGGCTTGGCGGGTGGAGTGCTTGGCGTTGCCGCAGGAGCGGGGCCTGGTGCGGGTGCTGGAGCGGAGGGGGTGGGTGTGGCCGGTGGAATCTTGGTCGGCACGGGCGCGGGCTTGGGCTTGGGAGCCGGCGCGGCCTTGGGGGCAGCGGGCTTCGTGCCACCAGCAGGCGCCGGTGTGGTTGCGGGCGCGACGGGTGCGGCAGGAGGGGCGTCCGGTTTTTGAAACTGCTGGTACACGAGCAGGCCTTTCAGCACGTCCGTGGCGCGCTCGAGCTGGCGGTCGCCGAGTTTCGCGAGATCCAGGGCACGCGCCTCGCCGGAGGCTGTGTCGCCGCGCCATTGCATGATTTTGCCCTCTTCGTCGCTGGTGAGGGAGGAAACGATGTTCGGCTCCACGCCGTTTTCGTGGATGGTGCGGTGCGCGGGGGTGTAGTACTTCGCCGTGGTCAGGCGCATGGCCGCGCCGTTCTTCATGGGCAGGATGGTCTGCACCGAGCCTTTGCCGAAACTGGTGGTGCCCACGATGATGGCGCGCTTCAGGTCCTGCAGTGCTCCAGCGACGAGTTCCGAGCCACTGGCGCTGCCATGGTTGATGAGGATCGTCATCGGGTACTTGCGCAGGGGTTTGCCGTTGCGCGGAGGGGTACGGTAGGGCGGAGGATTCTGGGAGGCCACGCGGCCCTCCGTGGTGACCACGACGGTGTTCGGCGGGAGGAACTCGCCGCACACACCCACGGCGGAGTCGATGAGACCGCCGGGGTTGTTCCGCAGGTCCAGCACGAAGGCCTGCATGCCTGCCTTCTCCAGTTTGTCCAATTCGTTGCTGAGGTCCTTCGGGGAGTTCTGGGTGAACTCGGTGATCCGCGCGTAACCAATCTTCCACGGCGAGGCGAGGCGATCGTGGAGCAGCATGGCATCGCGCACGGAGCTTTCATGCAGCGCCTGGCGCACGAGGTTGAAATCGAGGAACTGCTTCGTGCCAGGACGCCGCACGGTGATGCGGATGGGTTCATTCGCCTTCCCCTTGAGATGCTGCACCGCCTCCATGGTGCTCATGCTGTCCGTCAGCACCTCGCCGATGCGGATGATCTGGTCATTGGGCAGCACGCCTGCTTTCGCGGCAGGTCCATTCTCCTGCACGGTGATGATGGTGAGGGAGCCATCCCGCAGGGCGATGGTGATGCCCACGCCCTCGGAGGTGTCGCGCTGCTCCTGCTGCATCTCCTCGAAGAGGGAGCGGCCCATGTATTCGCAATGGGGATCCAGCTTGCGGAGCATGCCCTCCAGCGCGCCTTCCACGAGCAGCTCGTAGTTCACCTTCTTTTCGTCCACGTAGTTCTGGCGGATGATCTCCATGGCCCGGGTGAGCAACTCGAGCTGGGCGTAGGCGGGATCATCAGCCGGCTTGGTGGCGGCAGCAGGGGCGGGCTCCTGTGCCCGCAGGGATGCCAGCGGCGCCATGCCAAAAGGAAGCGTGAGGAAAAAAGCGATCCGCAACGGGGTCGGGGTCATGCGCAAAGTATGGCGGGGGCAATTGCCGGTGGCACCTGAAAAGTGCGGGAGCGTTCCATCTCCTCTCGCTTTCACATCTCCTTCATGCGCCCTGTTCCCGATTTCTTGAGGGATTTGGCTGGCTTCGTGGCGAGCGGGGAGAACTCAGGTCCCAGCTTCGCGACTTCGTCCTTCACGATGTCCAGGAACCTGTCGCGGAGGTCGGAGGGGTACTTTTCGTTGTACATCATGTGGATCTCGTACTCGAGCCCGGGATCCAGCAATGGCACCACCACGCACCCGGGGGTCTGCGGTCGCTCGGCCACGGTGGGGATGAGGATCACCCCCGCGCCCGCGGAGATGAGGCTCACGAGATTGTCCGCTGTGCTGGCGCTGTCACCGATGCGTGCGACGAAGCCCACCTTTTCACAGATTTCCTCCATCCACATGCGCTGCGCATCCGAGCCGAACATGGTGATGTGAATGAAGGTGGTGTCCGCCAGTTCGAGCAGGTGGATGGCGCGCCTCCCGGCCAGCGGGTGGGAGGTGGACATCATCACGGCGATGGGGCAGCGAATGATGCTCTCCCTTGCCAGACCATGACCTGCGGCGAGCCGCGCGAAGTGCATGGGGACAAAGCCCACGTGAATCTTGCCCGACTGGAGGAGCGGCAGGTGCTCCGAGGGCGCGCGCTCCATCACATGGACCTTCGCCGTGGGGGCGGACGCGTGGAGGCGGGTGAGACTGCTGGGGAGGAACTTGATCAGCAGGAGCTCCACGGCACCGATGCGCAACTCGCCGGTGATGCCAGCCGCCGCTTCGCGGGCGCGGGCCACGGCCTTGTCCGCACGGGCCAGCACGCTCCTAGCCTCCCGCAGGAAGACGGTGCCGGCATCCGTGAGCGAGACGTTGCTGCGATCGCGATCCAGAAGTTTTACATGAAGTTCCTGTTCCAGGTCACGTACTTGGGTACTGAGTGAAGGCTGGGAAAGGCGGAGGCGGGTGGCCGCCCTGCTGAAGCTCAACGCTTCTGCCACGGCGATGAAGTATCGGAGATGGCGCAACTCCATGGGAGGGGAGCTTATAGGTATTTCCTATAACAAGCAAAGAAAACAAGTCCTGTCGCCCCGGTGGTTTAGGCGCACATTTAGCAAAACCCCACCAAGCAGTCCCGTGCGGAGGGCTTGATTTTCCACCGGCGGCCGCCCCCGCTTGCCGGTAAGAATCAGCCGCCGCACGGGCAGCTGCCTCCCACCCGGGAGGCCGAGCATTCTGTCCATCGGGGAGCAGGTGACCGTTCTGGCAGCAGTACCCCCGGACCCGGCAGCAATGCGCAGCCGCTCACCAGGCGTCTGGAACCGGGGCTGTCGCGGTACACATGCACCCGATGGGCAGCCCGCCTTTCCTTTCCTTCCCCCACACCTTCCTTGGTATCTCTTCGTAAATTTGCCTTTAAGTGTGGTATGTTTGTTGTGGATTCATTGCTCCCGGCGGAAATTTTTGTGATCCGCTAGATTTTTCAGACAAGGCAAGAGGCTCTCCGCGCAAAAAATCAACGTAATGCACGCATCAGCGACAGACGCCTCCGAACTTCAGCGGCTGAATCAGGCCCTGCAGGAAAGCCAGAGACGGCTGGAGGAGGCCCAGCGCATGGCGAGCATTGGCCACTGGGACCTGAATCTGGAGACCCTGGAGGTGGTGTGGTCCGATGAGATTTTCCGCATCTTCGGCCTGCCGCCGAAACGCGGCATGAAGCTCGCGGACCTGGTGCCGATCATTCATGAGGGAGACCGCGAACGGTGCCGGGAGCATTACGCGCAGGCGGTGGCAGGGATGCGGCCCTATGACATCGAGTACCGTATTGTCAGGCCCAATGGCGAGGTGCGGTACATCCACAGCCGGGGCTCCATCCAGCGAGATGCCACCGGCAAGCCGGTGAAGATGCTGGGCACGGGGCAGGACGTGACCGAGCGCGTGCAGGCGGAGATGGCGCTGCGGGAGAGTGAACAGCGCTTCCGCCAGGTGACGGAGAGCATCGGTGAGGTGTTCTGGCTCACGGACCTGGTGAAGAACCAGGTGATCTATGTGAGTCCCGCGTATGAGAAGATCTGGGGGCGGTCCTGCGCGGAGCTGTACCAGTCACCCCGTACATGGATGGACGCCATCCATCCGGAGGACCGGGAGTCCGTGCGGGAGACGGCACTGACGACCACGGGTGGGTATGATCTGATATACCGTATCCTGCGGCCTGACGGCGCGGTGAGGTGGATCCATGACCGCGCCTTTCCCATCCGCGACCAGGCGGGGCGTGTGTACCGTGTGGCGGGCGTGGCCACTGACATCACCACGCAGCGGGAGATGGAGATGCAGATGCGCCATTCCCAGAAGATGGAGGCCGTGGGCGTGCTGGCCGGGGGCATCGCCCATGACTTCAACAATCTGCTGTCTGTGATCCAGTTGCAGACATCCCTGCTGCTCACCACGAAGGGCCTGCCGGACCGGGTGATCAAGGGCATGCGGGACATCATGGAGGCCAGCGAGCGCGCGGCGGCCCTGACGCGCCAGCTTCTTACCTTCAGCCGGCGTGAAGTGAAAAGAGCCCGCAGCCTGGACCTGGCGGAGGTGGTGGAGTCCACCATCCGGCTGCTGCGCCGCGTCCTGGGTGAGGATGTGGCGCTGGAAACCCACTTCGACCCCTGCCTGCCCCTCGTGCATGCGGACCCGGGGATGATGGAGCAGGTGCTGATGAATCTGGCCATCAATGCGCGGGATGCCATGCCCTCAGGCGGACTGCTGGTCGTGTCCCTGCAACCGGCGCAGATCAGCAAGGAACGCGCCGCCCTGCACCCGGGGGCGACGGTGGGGAAATATGTGTGCCTCTCCGTGAGGGACACCGGCGGCGGCATCGCGCCGGAGCATCTTCCGCGCATTTTCGAGCCCTTCTTCACCACGAAGGAGAGCGGGCAGGGCACGGGCCTGGGCCTGGCAACGGTGTTCGGCATCGTGGAGCAGCATGGCGGCTGGATCGAGGCCGCCAGCGAGGTGGGGCGTGGCACCGTCTTCCGGGTCTATCTGCCGGCCCTGGCTGCGGAA
>JAEYUU010000010.1 GCA_023429545.1 Verrucomicrobiota bacterium | reverse complement strand
ACATCGCCATACTGCTCAAACAGGGCGCGGACATCGGTTTCAGAGGCATTCCAGGACAGGTTGCCCACGTACATTTTCGTATTGCTCATTTGGTCGTATCAGCTCACCGACTGCAACTTCTTCGACTGTGCCCGATCATCGGGTTCTCAAATCTCCACCAAATGCGGTTGTGCGACTCAATGAAGATTACCATGCCTTGAACTTAACAGATGTTTAGCCAGAAGCCTTTCTAATACACCGGATCAAGGGCTCATGCAAGCCGGGAGTTCCTTGAATCCCATCATGCGGCTCATTAGAAGTCAGCACATGCTTCCGATGAGGCACATGTGCATGAAAATGTTGGGAGCCGGCGCGGGAAGGATGTTCGGCATCCGCGCGGTTAGTGAACCAGAATTCAACCCGCCGTGGCAGATTCCTGGATTCCACCTCCCCGCTGTCATGAGTCGTTCGCGTTCCATTGGCATTGCGGAGTTGCGGCGCATCAGGTCATGATGCGTGCGCCTGGACTCGGAAAAGTCACCTTCACAAGAAAATCTCGCGCGAATTTTCGAGGAAGGAACCGGTAAATCGTAACGTTCCAAGCGCGACTCCCACCACCGCTTCCATGTTCTGCCGCAGACTTGCCCTCGCTTCCGCTTCACTTCTGCTGCTGCTCGCCAGCGGTGGATTCTCCGCCGAGAAACCAGAATCAAATCCGACAGCCCCGGCAAAAAAAGCAGGCCAGTCAAAAGCGCGTCAGAAGGTGGAAGTCGAACCCGGCAAGGAGCATGTGTACAAGACCTCCGCCGGGGTGGAGCGCAAAATGGAGATATACTTCCCCGCCGATTGGGACCCGAGAGCGAGTAAAGTACCGGGTGTCATCCTCTTTCATGGCGGTGGATGGACCGGAGGCAACCTCAACCAGTTCCGCTACGCGTGCAAATACCTCGCCAGCAGGGGCCTGGTGGCTGCCACTGCGGAATACCGCATGCTGAAGAAGCCTGAAATCGCCGCATTGCCCGCGGGAGAATCGCACAAGCGTGTCTGCATCACGGACGCCAAAAGTGCCATCCGCTGGATGAAGCAACATGCCGGGGAACTTGGCATCGACCCCAACCGCCTCATCACGGGAGGCGGCTCCGCCGGTGGCCATGTTTCCCTGCTGGCCACGAACAATCCCGGACTCAACGACCCTGCCGATCCCAAGGAGTTCGACACCAAGGTGGTGGCGTACCTGCTTTTCAATCCCGCCCTGGGCAAGGACACGGTAGCGGACGCCGAAGTGGATCTCGTTCCGCACCTCAAGGCAGAGTTGCCGCCGGCGCTTTTCCTGTTTGGATCCAACGACACCGACTGGAAGAAAGGCACGGACGTCGCGCGTGTGAAGCTGAAGGAACTGGGCAATACCACCAATGAACTGTGGATCGCGCAAGGGCAGAGCCACGGCTTCTTCAACAGTCCACCCTGGCAGGACGTGACGATTACCCTCGCCGACCAGTTCCTGGTGAAGCATGGCCTGCTCCAAGGTGCGGCTACCCTACCTGTGCCAAAGCATGGTGAAAAAATGGAAAAGGCTCCCTAGCCCAATCTTCCACTGGCGTCCTTTCCTCTCCTTGTACAAACTTCACCTCTCATGAAAACGCGCATCGCATTTCTTCTCTCTGCACTGCTCTGCCAGGCCATCCCCGCTCAGGCCGCCGATGAAGCCGGTTATGTCTCCATCTTCGACGGCAAAACGCTCAAAGGCTGGCACGTCAGCGCCAAGTCCGGCCACAGCCGCACCAGCAAGCACACCAGCGGCGGCAAGTGGGAAGTCGTGGATGGCGCCATCACCGGCTCCCAAGATGTGCCCGGAAATGGCGGACTCATTCTCACGGACGAGCAGTACAGCGAGTTCGAAGTCATCGTGGAAATGAAAAATGACTTCGGCCCGGACAGCGGCCTTTTCCTTCGCAGCACGGAAGACGGCAAGTGCTACCAGGGCCTCATCGACTTCCACAAGGCCGGCAGCCTCATGGGTCTCTACGGCGAAGGCCTCGGCGGCAAACCGCATTTCCGCTTCTTCAACTTTGGCGACACCGAATCCGACATCACGCTCACCCCGGATCGCACCCCTCCCGGTGCTGATGGCAAACCACAGAAAGTGGACATGACGCCTGAGAAGTGGAAGACCTTCTGGAAGGCGGGCGACTGGAATGAATCCAAGATGCGCATCACCGGTGGTGACAAGCCCACCATCACCACCTGGATCAATGGCCTGAAGATCATGGAATGGACAGAGACTGAAGCCCGTCTTCCCGCGAAGGGCAGCATCGCCCTGCAGGTGCATGGCGGCGGCGACTGGACCAAGCACTTCGTGCGCTACCGGAACATCCGGGTGAAGGATTTGAGCAAAAAGTAGGTCATCCCGACAACTCAACTCTCATCGACGAAAAAGCCCGGAGCATCTCGCCCCGGGCTCTTTCATGAATTTCACTCTCGGCGATCCGCCTTAAGCCTTCGCGTACAGATCTGCCACGGCCTTCCAGTTCACCACATTCCACCAGGCGGCGATGTAGTCAGGGCGCTTGTTCTGGTACTTGAGGTAGTAGGCGTGCTCCCAGACGTCAATGCCGAGGATGGGAGTGCCGGAGCCGTCCATGAGGGGGTTGTCCTGATTCGGGGTGGAGGTGATGGCTAGCTTGCCATCCTTCTTCACCAACCAGGCCCAACCGGAGCCGAAACGACCCACGCCAGCCTTGGCGAAGGCTTCCTTGAACGCATCAAAGCTGCCGAAAGCCTCGTCAATGGCCTTGGCGAGGTCCCCGGTAGGAGCGCCACCAGCGTTGGGGGCCATGATGTTCCAGAAGAAGGTGTGGTTCCAGTGCCCGCCACCGTTGTTGCGCACCGGAGCCGCGATGTCCTTGGGCACCTTGTCGAGGTTCTTCACCAGTTCGTCGATGCTCATGGCCTCGAGATCTGCCTTGCCCGCGATGGCGTTGTTCAGATTGGTGACATAGGCGTTGTGATGCCTGCCGTGGTGAATCTCCATGGTGGTGGCATCAATGTGGGGCTCCAAGGCAGCCTTGTCATAGGGAAGAGGGGGAAGGGTGTGTGCCATACGATGGATCGGATTTCGGGTTCTCGTTCTGTTCTGCTGTTCGAGGTTGCGAACGACAGACTGGCAGAGGATACGCGCGCGGGCAAGTGGTTGGTGGCACGGATCTGCGTGCATCCTCAGAAGTCGTCTGACACGTTCCCGCTCGCAGATATCCATGCGCACCACCCTTTTCACCCTCCTCCTCCCCGCGCTCATGACTGGGTGCTCGACCATGGCGAGGAAGCCGTCGGCCTCTTTCACTCCTCCGACGGTCCGCAAGGTGGACCTGGATCGTTACATGGGGGAATGGTTCGTCATCGCCGCAGTGCCGTACTCTCTGGAGAAGGGCAAGGTCGCCACCTCGGACATCTACCGGAAGCGTGCGGACGGGAAGATGGACAACATTTTCGCCTTCCGGGAAGGGTCTTTTGAGGCTCCTCAAAAGACATGGGAGGGCACCGCCTGGGTGATCGACCACGAGACCAACGCCACCTGGAAGGTTCGACTTTTCTGGCCGCTCACAGCCACCTACCGCATTCTGCATCTGGACCCGGACTACCGCTGGTCCGTCGTCAGCAACGGGAATGGAAAGCTTGTCTGGATTCTCTCCAAAGACCGCCAGATGCCGGAACACCAGTATCTCGACATTCTGGAGATGCTGGAGCGGGACGGCTTTGAGGCGAGCAGGCTTCAAAAAGTCCCGCAGCCAGGGGCTGAATTTGCGCCGAACCGGGGGTCACCCTGCCGCTGTGTCACATTCCCTGCTTGAACCCGCATTGGAATCGCGTTTACAGGGAGTCCCTCTGAAATGATTCTCGCAGCTCTCCCCGAACCTAGTCGCAGCGGCGACATCTTGATGGCATTCCTCAGCATCCTCTTTGAGGGTGCCCCCTACATTCTGGTGGGGACGTTGCTCTCGGGCTTCATCGACGCCTTCCTTCCCGCCAAACTGCTGGACCGGATGCTGCCAAAGAACAAAATACTCTCGACTCTGGCCGCTGGATTTCTAGGACTGATCTTTCCGGTGTGCGAGTGTGCCGTAGTTCCGGTGGTGCGCCGCCTGGTGCAAAAAGGGCTGCCACTCTCCTGTGCGCTGGCCTACCTGCTCTCTGCTCCCATTGTGAACCCCATCGTGATTGTCAGCACGCTGACGGCGTTCAAGGAGTTCCAGCACAAGGGGTATGAAACGGCCTACAAGGAGGAACTCGCGGTCCGGACGGCGGACGGCACGGCCGCCAGCCTCGGCGACCATGCCGGCGCTGTGCAGAATGCCTTGAGCCAGACGGGCATGACCTTTGCACGACTTTCCCTCGGCTACGTCATCGCCGTGCTCGTCGGCCTGGTCTTCATGCGCAAGAAACCGGGAGACATCCTTCACCCCTCCGTAGCTGCAGGCATCGAGGGCTCCGGCGAAGGGGGGCACACCCATGCGCCGCCGGACGGCCTGGATGCAAAACTGACCCACGCCATGCGCACCACCATGCGCGACTTCCTGGATACGGCCATGTACTTTGCCATCGGGGTGATGATCACGAGTGTCTTCAACACCCAGGTGGACCAGACACGCATTGAGGCCGTCTCATCGAACGATATCTTCGCCGTCCCCTCCATGATGGGCCTGGCGTTCATTCTGGCTCTGTGCAGTACGTCGGACGCCTTCATCGCCGCTCCCATGGCCATGCCTGATGCGGGCTTCCCGAGCGCGGCCAAGCTGGCTTTCCTGGTTTTCGGCCCCATGCTGGACGTGAAGCTCGTATTCATGTATGCTTCGATTTTCCGGAGGAAGTTCCTCGTAGGCCTGTGCATCGCGTTGTTCCTTCTGGTCGCGCTGCTGAGCAAGCCTTGGGAGTTCATCTTCTTCCCAACGGACAACAGCAAAGTCATCCCAGCCGCCACCGCCAGCCAGACGGTGACCCCTCCTGCCACGCAACCTTGATCCCCATTTTCGTGTCATGACCTCCAAGCGCATCGGCATCCATCTCCTGAGCGTCTCCCTCCTGCTTTTGTGGGGCGGCATCATGCTGTACTTCTATGTCAGCGGACGCGTCTCTCACTACCTGCCTCCAGATGGCATTTTCCGGCCCATGGTTTTGTGGAGCAGCATCGGTCTCATCGTGCTGGCCCTGTTCAATCTGGTCACCATGAAGGCCCAGGAAGCAGCCTGTTGCGCCGAAGATGGCGGGCATGATCACGATCACGGACATGACCATCACCACGATCATGCACATAAGCATGGTGAGGGGCACGACCATGGGCATTCACACTCGCATGACCATGACCACGGGCATCAGCATGAGCACAAGGATGGCTGCTGCGGCGGCCATGGACACGAGCACAAGCATGAGCATGGTCCCGGTTGCGGACACGATCACGCGGCTGGACACGTTCACGGTCCCGGCTGCGGGCATGACCACTCCCATCATGGCGACGAGAAGGAGCATGCACACAGCCATGCGGGACATTCGCACGGTATTCTGGAGGAAAGCGGAAGCCTGGGGCGCATTGTGGCGGTTTTCCTGCTCGCCGTGCCTGTGACCTACGCCGCCGTGCGTACGCCGGATAAGTTCAGCGCGAACGCCGTGGTAAACAAGGGTGTCTATGCCCAGAACTATGGGCAAGGTGCGCGCGCCGAGCAATACTCCCTCAAGAGGGAACGCCCGGCTAGCGGCGCTGCGAATGGAAACACGGTCACCAATGCTCCGTCTCCTGACGCCCCCTCCAATGCGGTGAGCGCCCCCCCCACCC
>JAEYUU010000741.1 GCA_023429545.1 Verrucomicrobiota bacterium | reverse complement strand
AAGATCACGCGCTTCGCTCTCGCGGGGTGATGCGTCTCTCGCGCGGCCAGGGGATTGGCCGCGCCGTGCGCGAGGGCTGAGAGCGCGAGCGAGCCGAAGCCGCAGGCGGAGTTTTGCAGGAAGTGTCGGCGTGAGATAATGGCTGCTGCTGCGTCTGCTCAGTTTGTTGATATAGCGGAAATCCACACTGGCGAAAAGGGTCTGCACGAGCAGCGCCCAGTTCTCGAGCTTTCTCTTCGCGGTTTCCTCTTCCGAGGTGGCCGGTCCTTCGAGCTTCACAAATTGCGTGGCCAGCTTCAACTCGCCAGCGGCGGGCTGGCGGCCCAGCGCCTGCTGGTAGAGGCGACGCACGAGATCCGCATCCGTATCCGTGGCGCTCGCGCGTTCCATGATGAGTTGCGCGGCCTTGCGGCTCTGCTCGATCACGAAGGCATGGTTCATCATGAACAGCGCCTGCGGGGCCACGGTGCTGGCGTTGCGTTTCGCAATGGGCTGATTGATGTCCGCGAAGTCGAAGGCCTCGAAGAGATCCAGACGCTTGTTGCGGAAGGCGGGTGTGTACACGCTGCGGCGCGTGTCCGTGTAGATGTAGTTGTACTCGAGGTTCTGCGCGCCGCCGCTGTTCGCGTCCACAGACTCGGCCAGTACATTCGGACCGCCCACTCGGGTATCGATCGTGCCGCTCACGGTGAGAATGGCATCGCGCAGGGCCTCGGCATCCACGCGCCGGCGGTTCTGCCTCCACAGCAACCGGTTCTCCGGATCCCGGGCATTGCCATCCTTCGCCAGCGCTGCGGGAGGGAGCGAGGCCATCTGGTAGGTGCGCATGAGGATGAGGCGCTTCACCAGCCGTTTCAGGTTCCATCCGTCCTGCATGAACTCGACTGCCAGCGCATCGAGCAGTTCGGGATGGCTTGGCTTTTCACCCGTCGTGCCGAAGTTGTCCACGGAGCGCACGAGGCCCTCGCCATACAGAGGCATCCACACGCGGTTCACTAGAACCCGCGCTGTGAGCGGATTCTGACTACTTACCATCCATTGCGCGAGCTGGAGGCGCCCGCTTTGATCGGCGGGAATCTTGGGCGCATTTCCGTGCGTAGCGACCGTAAGGAAGCCGCGTGGCACTACCTGGCCGAGATTGCGGATGCTGCCGCGAATGTGAATGGCGCAGTCCTCGGGCTTGGCATCATCCAGCACAGTCATGGCCTCGGGGCGGACGAGGCCGTTTTTGCTGATGACGCGGATTTCCTTCTCCAGTTCCTTCACCTTGGATTCCATCGCCACCAGCCTGGGATCCTTCCGTGCGGTCTCCTCCCTCCCGGTATTTTCCAGTGCCTCCACGGGAATGAACACCACGGCATCCGCGGTCACGTAACCCCTCGTGCCCACATTGGACAGCAGAACGAAGCCCGCGCCGTCCTTCTCGAAGCGGTACTGCCCAAGTGAGACGAAGCGGCCATCGATGGGCGGCGTCTCCGTCTGATCCACGAACACAGTCTCTTCACCATCGGCGTGCAGGATGGTGACGGGCGCCTTCTTCGAGCGATCCGCCAGCGCCATGTAAGCGAGGCGCACTTCATAGCGGCCTGCCTTCATCATCGTCGGCGCGAAGGTGATGGTGCAGGTGCCCTTGCCCGTGTTCTCATCATGCACATACCCCTCACCCACGAAGGAAGGATACTTGTTGGAGGCCTTCCAGTTGCCCACTCGCTTCGCCTGGGAGTCATCCACCACGATGCCGGGCAGGTCCTCGGGCTCGATGGGCTTGCCGCGCTCCAGCTTCGCCGGCTTGGGCTGCAGCTTTTTCAGCGCCTTCTTGCTGGCGGCGAGTTCAGTGTCCATGGCGGCGAGCTTCGCCTCCTTCGCCTGCATCTCTGTCTCCTGCGCACCGTCCAGCGGGAGTGGGGAGTCGATCCAGTGGGCCACATTGTCCGTGTAATTCTTCAGCGTCCGCGTGCTGCGCATGATGCCGGCAAGTGCATAATAGTCGGACGCGGGGATGGGGTCGAACTTGTGATCATGACACCGCGCGCAACTGATGGTCATGCCCAGCAGGCTGCGGCCCATGGTATCCAGTTGCTCGTCCACGATGTCCATGCGCAACAGGCCCTTGTCCTGCTCTTCGTAATTGGTGGGTCCCAGCACGAGGAATCCCGTGGCCGTGAGATGGCGGCGGCGCTCCCCGGCATTCGCATACGGAAGCAGATCGCCCGCGACCTGCTCCGTGATGAAACGCGAAAGCGGCACATCATTGTTGAAGCTCTCGATGACATAGTCACGGAATCTCCATGCATCCTTGAAGGGCAGTGTGCGCCCGCCACCGCTCGACTCGGCAAAGCGCGAGAGATCCAGCCAGTGCTGCGCCCAGCGCTCGCCGAATTGCGGCGTGGCCATGAGCCTGTCCACCAGCCTGCCCACATCCGGATTGCGGAGGAACTCCGCCGTGTCCTCCAGTGAAGGGGGCAGGCCCACCAGATCATGATACACCCGGCGCAGCAGCACTTCCGTGGAGGCGTCCGGCGCAGGCTGCAGCTTGTGCTCCTCCAGCTTCGCGAGAATGAAACGATCGGCATCCGACTTGGCCCACGTGGTGTCCTTCACGGCGGGTGGCTGCGTTTTTACTGGCGGCTTGAAGGACCAGAACACGCGACCGGCCTCGATGGTCATGCCGACCTGTTTCTTGGGCTTCGCGTCCTCGGCGGCGACTTTGTCCTCCCGCGGATCCGGCGCGCCCATCGCAATCCACTGGCGGATGACGTCCACGTCCTCCGGGCTCAGCTTCTGCTTGGGCGGCATCTTCAGATCGCGGTCTTCATAGGTTACCGCGCGCAGCAGCAGACTCTTGTCTGGATTATTTGGCACGACCGAGGGACCGGAGTCACCGCCCACGGCGAGGCCTTCCTTGGTATCCACGCGGAGGCCGCCCTTCACCTTGTGTTCCGGGC
>JAEYUU010000392.1 GCA_023429545.1 Verrucomicrobiota bacterium | reverse complement strand
ATTGCGCCCACCTTGAACGGAGGCCCAACGCTTCTTAGATGCGACGTCTATGAGCGACATGAGGTGACGGTCCCAAGGGGATGGTGGGAAGCACGCCGAGCAGCGCACAAGCAGCGGCAAATGCAATCCAACCTGCGAGGCCCCAAGGATTGAAGAACGCCATCAGGATGGCGATCACCGGCACCGCTTTCCAGAGCTGTTCATTGAGCGTGACATTCTCCCCCTCTTCCGTTGCGGCTACCGGAGCAGGGGCATTCGGCGTTTCCCTCACCGTCTCTACTCCCGTGCGAAAGTCCGCCGCGGTCTGGTAGCGCATTTCAGGTGCCTTCTCCAACGCACGCAACACCACTTCATCCAGGCGCACATCTACCGACACCCGGCGCGAGGGCGGCTGGAATTTCCCCAGCGGAAGCTCGCCCGTGAGCAGTTCGTAAAAGACCACCCCCAGCGAATAGATGTCCGCCCGGTGATCCACTGCCTGCGGATGCTCCACCTGCTCGGGAGCCATGTAGTGCGGTGTGCCCATGACTTCCTGCGAGCCGGTCATGAACTGGTCGCCGGGATGCCTCTCCAGGATCTTGGCGATGCCGAAGTCCGCGATCTTCACGCGGCCCCGCGTGTCCATCAGCACATTCTCAGGCTTGATGTCGCGATGCACGATGCCGTTGTCGTGGGCGAACTGCAGGGCATCGCACACCTGCGGTACGATCTGGAGGGCTTCCCGTGGCGAGAGGCGGCCCGCGCGTTCAAGCTGCCGGAGGTTCACGCCATCCACGAACTCCATGATGATGTAGTTCCAGCCTTCCACCTGTCCGAAATCGTGCACGGCCACGATGTTGGGATGCACCAGCTTCGCCAGCGCCCGGGCTTCACGTCCGAACCGCTCCGCAAATCCGGAGTCCGTGCGATGCGGCGCGAGGAGCTTGAGCGCCACAAACCGATCCAGCGCGGGCTGGCGCGCCTTGTACACCGCGCCCATGCCACCGCGCCCGATGAAGGCGAGGATCTCGAGCTGGGGAAAGAGCCGGGCCACTTCCGACAGGGATGGCGGCTCAAACGGAGCCATCGCGATGTGCGTGGGCGCATCGGTCATGGCGCCCTGCTGCAGCAGGCACGCGGCGCACAGCCCCTCCAGCCGGCCCGCGGGCAGGGCCGCTCCACATTGCACGCAGTGTTTTGCTGCTGCTTCAGACGGGCTGCCAGATGGAGGTGAAGTGTTCATATGCGTCCCTCAGAAGCAATTCCCGAAATACGTTACGCGATTTTTGGCAGGAGCATCCGGATGGTTTTCTGGTTGCGCGGCGATCGTATTCCACGGAGTAGCATCCACTGATGCCCGCCCCGACTTCACGACTTGCCTGGATTGACCTGATGAGGGGTGCCGCCGTGGTGGGCATGCTGGCCACCCATGTGCTCAATGCATTCCTGCACCCTGCCCATCAGGCGGCGGCATGGCGCCAGGAATTCATCTCCTACAGCGGGTTGGTCGCACCCGCCTTTTGCTGGATCGCGGGTTATGTCCAGGGGCTCTCCATTCGCAAGAGTCACCGCGAGGGCCGGCCCGTCGGCCGTTTGCAGCGCTGGCGGCGGCTGGGAATGATCCTGTTCATCGGGTACCTGCTGCATCTCCCCATTCCCTATTGGTTGGCGGGGGATTTCGGAGAGGAAAGCTGGCGCACCTTTCTACAGGTGGACACGCTGCAATGCCTTGCGGTGAGCCTGGGGCTGCTGCTTGCCATGGGGATGAGCGGGCCGAAGTGGTTCGACTTCCTGGCGCTCGGCGGTGGTGTTCTGGCGGTGCTCATTGCTCCATGGGCGGACACATGGCGCACCGGCCTGTGGTTGTTCGATGCCTGGCTGGGCCACAGCAGCGGCTCGTTGTTCCCCTTGTTTCCCTGGTTCGCCTTTTGTGCGGCAGGCAGCCTGGCAAGCCGATGGGAGCCATGTTGGAAATGGTACCTGCCGCTCGCTGCTGTGCTCATTGCGTCAGGTTATGTTTTCGAGCCCACCCCCTGGTCGTACGCGCATCCCTCGTTTTTCGCCGAGAGGCTGGGCTGGGTGGGACTGATCGCACTGGCGGTGCACGGGGTGGCACGCTGGATCGCGCCGGGCTGGCTGCTGCTCACGGGGCGCGAGTCTCTCTTCGTCTACGTGGCGCACCTGCTCATCTTGTTCTCCATTCCATTCACCGGGAAGCCCCTCAGCATCTCCATCGGTCCCACCCTGCCCCTGCCGCAGGCTGCGCTCATGTTCGCCGTGCTTCTCGTTGTGTGCCTGGGCCTGGCGATGCTCAATGAGCGCCGGAAGCGCCGCCCAACGTGACGGGATCGTCAATTGTCACCCGCGGGTGGGTACCGCATGGACCGTGGCGGGCACCCACCGCCGGTTCTTTACCAAGGGAGCATGCATGGCCACCATGATGCAGCAAACCCTCCGGTGAACCACCGGAGGGCTGCAACATCAATGCCACGTGAAAATCCCGGCACATTTCCGCGCTTGCGCACGCGTGCCGGGTTTGGCTTTTCGAATCAGCTCAGTGCGACGATGCCTTCTCCGCGCCGAGTCCGGTCTGTGCGCGCACGCTCAGTTCGG
>JAEYUU010000670.1 GCA_023429545.1 Verrucomicrobiota bacterium | reverse complement strand
GGCCCAACGCACCTTTGAAGGCTTGCACGCAGCCACCGCGCAGGCCTTGGACTCGTTCTCACCCAATCACTGTGCCAACTTCTTTCATCACGCCAATTATGCGACAAATTAAATAGAAAATGCTCTATCCACCGCAGACCATCAACCTTGCCCCTTGCCCACATTGTCACTTGCCTTTTCCACCATACTTGTTGAGAACGTGCCATGCCCAAGAAACGTCCGGCAAAGAAAACAGCCCTCAGCAGCAAGCCCTTCTGGGTGGGGTTTGATTTTGGGGGCACCAAGATGATGGCCTGCGTCATGGACGCCGACTACAACGTCCTCGGTACCGCCCGCAAGTCCACCCAGGGCGGTGGCAAGGGCTCCGCGCGCGGCATCAAGCGGATCATGGCCACCGTTGAGGAGGCCATCACCAACGCGAATGTCAAACGTGACAAAATCCAGGGCATCGGCATCGGCTGCCCCGGCACCGTGAATACGGAAAAAGGGATCCTCATTCACGCGCCCAACCTCAACTGGAGACGCGTGCCGCTCGGTCTTGAGCTTCAGAAGGCCTTCGGTTGTCCCGTTGGCGTGCTCAATGATGTGGATGCCGGAACGTTCGGCGAATACACCTTGGGCGCGGGAAAGGGATCGCGCTCGCTGCTGGGCGTCTTCCCCGGCACGGGATTGGGCGCTGGGTTTGTTTATGATGGCCGCCTCGTGCAGGGCGCGAATGTCTCCTGCATGGAGCTGGGCATGGTCTATGTGCCGGGCACGCACCTCAGCTCCGCCTTCCCCGGCTATGTTCTCTTCGAGGATCTGACCAGCCGACTCGGCATTGCCGCCGCCGCGAGCGTGGAGTGCACCCGCGGCAATGCCCCGATTCTGGATGGCAAGACGGGCGCCGTGCTCAAGGAGATGCGCAGCAAGGCACTCTCCGCCTCGTTCAACGCGCACGAGCGCGCCACCGAGACCATCTTCCTCAATTCCCTCCAGTACCTGGGCATGGGCATCTCCATGGTGGCCAATCTCATGGCGCCGGATCACATCACGCTCGGCGGCGGCCTCGTGGAGGAAATGCCGAAGCTCTATCTCCAGGCCATGCGGGAGCAGGTGGAGCGCTTCACCGTACCGGAAATCTACCGCGGCATGAAGTTTTCCATCGCCAAGCTGGGAAATACCGCCGTGGCCTGCGGCTCCGTGGCCTGGCTGCGCGCGAAGAAATAGCCCGCATCCACGTCATTCCCGCTCCTCACCCAGTCACATCGTTGAAGGCAGAGACAAGCAACCCTCGCACCATGTCTTCTCCTGATCAGCCAGAGACCGCCGCGATCATCCAGTTCGGCTCGACGTCCGTCACCCTTCTTGTCGCGGAAAAGGCCGCGGACGGCTCCTTTTCCCAGCTCGACTACCTCGAAAAACCGCTGCCGCTGGCGCGGGATATCTTCCGCACCGGCACCGTGTCCCGCCCGGTGATGGAACAAGCCGCCGCCATCCTGCGCGACTACCGCCAGACCCTCGGCGAATACGCCGTGCCGGAGGCGAATCTGCGGTGCCTCACCACGAACATCCTTTCCGAGGCTTCCAACCACGAGATCTTCCTGAACCGCATGCAGGTCGCGGGCAATGTCCGCGTGGAACTGATCGATGACGGCGACATGACGCGCCTCATCTACCAGACCACGGTGCGCCTGCTGAAGAGCAATCCCGAAATCGCCAACGGGAACACCCTGGTCTCCCACATCGGCCCGGGGAATACACGCGCGCTGCACTTTGTGAAGGGACGCATCAACGCCTACTCCAGCTACCGGCTCGGCATCTTCCGCACCCGCGAGGCCATGGCCCTGGAGTCCGGCCCTGCGCAGCAGCTCGCCTATATTGAAGAGCAGATTCGTGGCGTGGTGGATACCCTGGCCATGGACTACTCCGAGGCGAAGCCGGATTTCCACGTCTTCATCGGCACGGAAATTCAGAGCGCGGCGCCCCTCATCGCGAAGCCGAAGCAAGGCGCGAGTTTCATCACGGTGAAGCAACTGGAGAAGTTCACCGAATCCGTCGCCGCGATGACCGCCGATGAACTGGTGCGCAAGCTCCACCTCCACTACACCGGCACGGAGGGTATCACCCCGGCACTGCAGACAAATCTCGCCCTCGCCCGCCGTTTCAACGATCAGGTCCTCGTGGTGCCGGAAGGCGACTTCCAGCGCGATCTCCTCATGGACCTGCTGGAGAGCAATCCGCAGACGAAGACCTTCCAGGATGAGGTGTTTCAGGCGGCGCGTGATGTAGCCAAGAAGTACAAAACCGATCACAAGCACGCCGAGCACGTGGCGAAGTTCGCCCAGCAAATTTTCGCCGACACCCAGTCACTCCACGGATTGGACGCACGACACGAACTGCTGCTCCGGGTGGCCGCCATCCTGCATGAAACGGGCATGATCGTCAGCCCGCGCGAGCACCACAAGCACAGCCTCTACATCATCCTCCATACGGAGATTTTCGGTCTTTCCGCGCGCGACCGCACCCTCGTGGCCCTGCTGGCGCGCTACCACCGCCGCTACAATCCGAGCTCGAATCATCCGCATTTCTCCGAGCTCTCCCGCGAGGACCGCATGACGGTCATCAAGCTCACCGCCATCCTCCGTGTGGCGGACTGCCTCGACCGCAGCCACTCCCAGCGCATCAAGAAGATCGACCTGAAACGCGAGGGCGACTCCTACGTGGTCGAGACACCCGGCGTCGAGGACACCACGGTGGAACAAATCTCGGTGAACGGGAAGTGCGACCTCTTCCGCGAAATCTACGGCTACGAAGTCCTGCTGCGCACGCCGTGATCTGATTGGTCCATCCCGGCGTTGTACACCGCCCATTTGCATCTTCCCCCTCTCCCATGCCCAACCCGCACAACTACTTCAACCGTGAGCTCAGCTGGCTGGCCTTCAACGAACGCGTCCTCGCCGAGGCCGCGCGCGAGACCCTGCCGCCGCTTGAACGGGTGAAGTTC
>JAEYUU010000667.1 GCA_023429545.1 Verrucomicrobiota bacterium | reverse complement strand
GCCATTTTCCACGAACCGCACGGCGAGATGATCCAGCAATGCCGGATGCGTCGGCTCATCTCCTGTGCGACCGAAGTCATCCACGCTGCGCACGATGCCGCGGCCAAACAGATGCTGCCAGATGCGGTTCACCATGACGCGCGAAGTCAGCGGATGATTGGGAGTGGAGATCCACCGCGCCAGTTCGAGCCGTCCGCTCGCCTTCTCAGGAATCACGGGCAGGGCAGGCAGCATCGGAATCTTCAAAGCACCACGCTTCGGCGCTTCTCCACGATTGTACGCATCCCCTTTGATGGCAATGGGACAATCTGACGGCTCTCCCTCCGCCATGCCCATCGCGCGCGTGGCATCATAGCGGTACAACACGGGATAGCGGCCGCTGGCAGCCTGCATGTCCATCATGCTGGAATCTTCTTCTCCCCCACCACCATTTGTGCTGGAAGATGATGCCGGGGATACCTTCACCGTGTTCGCCGCCACCACGGCAGCGGCAGGCACACGCACCAGTGCATCCACATCGACATACCCATTGGCTCCAAGGTCTCCCTTGGGTCGCTGACCCTGCCATGTCTCGCTGCTATAGAAAATTCCCGCGAGCGCATAGTAGTCCATCTGGGAGATGGGATCCGTTTTGTGATCATGGCACCGCGCACAAGCGACGGTGAGTGCGAAGAAGGCCCGCGTGGTGACATCGATCTGATCATCCACCTGATCGAGCCGGAAGAGCTCGCCTCCATCCGAGAGATCCAGCGAGGCCATCGTGAGCATGCCGGTGGCGATCACGTTCTCGGACTTCTCCTGGGGTGTGGCAGCGGGCAGCAAGTCTCCCGCAATCTGCTCGGCAATGAACCGGTTGTACGGCTTGTCCTTGTTGAAGGCGTCGATCACATAATCGCGGTAGCGCCGCGCAAAGGGAAACGCAGCATTCATGGTGCGGCCCACGCTGTCTGAATAACGCACCACATCCAGCCAGTGACGCCCCCAACGCTCACCGAAGCGCGGCGACTGAAGCAGGCGATCCACGACCTTCGCGAACGCCTGATCATCACTGGAGGGATCTCGCAGGAAGTCCTCCAGCTCCCTTTCGGTGGGCGGCAGACCGGTGAGATCAAAGGTGACACGGCGCAGCAGTACGGTGCGGTCCGCATCAAGATTCGGAAGGATCTTCTTCTCCTCCAGCTTCACGAGAATGAAGCGATCCAGATCATCACGAATCCAGCTCTCATGCTCCACCTTGGGCGGTACTGGCCGGTACAGCGGGCGGAAGGACCATGAAGCCTCATCCTTCTCCCTGGCCGAGACCGATGATGCAAAAACAAACAACACCACCGCCATCACCCATGCCGATGAAGCAGCTGCCTGGGACCGCAACACTCCGCTGTCGCTTCTCTTTGGCGGCGGAGCAGCGAAGGGAGAATGAGCGACAACGGAGTGTCGCGGTCCCCGGGCATGCGCTCCCACGTGTAGGCGCCGTTTCATGGTTGTCAGCGAGGTTTGGATTTCAACCAGAGGCAGAGCTGCCGGATGTTCTTCACAAAAGTCTCACTGTGCAACACGCCGCCGGGAGGGCTTGTCTTCTTGCACTCCGCATTGCGCATGATGCCGCGCTCATCCTTCGTCTCCGCCCAAGCGCCATCCGTGCTCATGCTGGAGAGGATGTCGCCCGCCTCAGCATCCGTCGGAGTGGTCGCCGGCGGGAGTTGATACAACCCCTGTGGCACGCCACCAGACTGGAGCCTCTGCATCGTCCGCTGGATGGCATCGAGTTCCGGCTCCCACTTCCAGCCATAGTTCGAGGCGGTGCGGTCGTCATCATACGTGATCTCATGACCCTTGCCGCCGGGACCGCGCTTGAAGTAGAGCGGCTTGTTCGTCTGCAGTTCATAGAAGCGGGCGAGCTTTCCTTCCGGCAGCTTCGATTTGCCCAGGTAGCTGATCGCGGCGGGCAGCGGATCCAGGTATTTCTTCTCTCCGGTGGCCGCGGTCAGGGTGAGCAAGGACCACATCACTGCCTGGGATTCACGCCCGCTGATGGCAGGCGGCTCGAACGCGCGGCTCCACACCGGCTGCATGTTCGCATCATACTGCTGCGCCCATGCTGGCTGCGGATCCGGCATGCGCGCGAGAAGGAGGAAATCACCCGCACGCTTCGCGGCATCCACATAGCGCTGCTCCTTGTAGGTCTGCCCCGCGAGCAGCAGCGTGCGGATCAGCGTGGCGTGCATGTTGTCATTCGTGACGTAGCAGCCGGCGAAGTCCTTGGCCCATGTGCGCGACCAGGTGGCAGGATACGAAGCCTGCTTCAGCGGATAGCGCGCCGCATCCGGAGACGTCGAAGGATACACATCAAAACCCGCCGACCATGCGCCGCAGGGATACTGCGCTTTCACCAGGGCATCCAGCGCGTAGAGCGCGGCCTCGTGAATCTCCTCATCCTTGAACTCCAGCGCCTGGTCCACGCGCACCAGCAGGCGCACCGCACTCTGCGTCACGTCATCATCCAGCGTGGAGGGGTTGGTGTCCTTGTACTTGCGTTCGCGCCACACGTGCCAGCCCGCTTCTCCGCTGGGGGCTCTGCTGCGATCCAGCAGCCTGCCGCCGGCATCACGACGATAGAGCATTTTCGCGCGTGTTGACTCATGGAAATGTCCCGAATAATCCCATCCACCCGACGCGAGTTGTGTGCGGGCGAGGGCGTGTGCGGCATCCGTCGCGGCCTGGAGAC
>JAEYUU010000656.1 GCA_023429545.1 Verrucomicrobiota bacterium | reverse complement strand
GACCAGCGAGGCGGAGAGCGATGAGTTCACCGTGGAGGCCGTGGTGTATCTGGATTCCCTATATCCTGATGCCGCCGTGCGCACCATCGCAGCCCGCTGGAACAACGACAAGGCCAGCAAGGGGTGGGCCTTCGGCGTCACCAGTGAGAAGTCCAAGCACCAGCCAAACAACCTCATCCTCCAGCTCTGCGGCGATGACTTTCAGGGCTCGGTGGTTTACGAAGTTGTGGCTTCCGGCCTGCGCATCCCGGTGAAGACACCCTACTACGTGGCCGCGGTGCTCTCCCACAAGCTGGGACCGGATCAAAAGTTCGGCGGCACGGTGACCTTCTACACACGCAACCTTGCGGATGCGAACGCACCTCTCGAAAAGGTGACGGTGCAGCACCCGGTGGTGGGTGGTTATGCAAATCCTGAACGGCAGCTTACCATCGGCGGCCGCGAGCGGGATGCCCGCAGTCTGTGGGATGGCGCGATCAGCCGTGTAATGCTCACCAACCAACTTCTGGATGACAAGCAGCTCCTCATTGGCGGCGTGCAGAGCGCCCCCCGTTGCCTCTTCGACGCCCAGGCCGAGACGCTTGCCAATACCAGCGAGCCCAAGTTTGTCTGGGAGAAGCAACCCGCCAAGTCGCCGACCGGCGCGAGGATCTCTTCAAGGCTGGAGGCCCTCGCCGACTTCTGCCACGCGCTGATCAATTCCAACGAGTTCCTTTACCTGCAATGAACCCGGTCCCCCACCACGAAATCCTCACCAATCGCCGTGACTTCCTCCGCCGCGGAGGCGCGGGATTCGGTGCACTCGCCCTGGCTTCGCTGATGGGTGACCGGAGTCTGCTTGGCGCGCTGGGCGACGCCGGCGGTGCTCCGGCCAGTCCCATGGCGGACAAAGTGCCCCACCTCGCCGGCCGCGCGAAGAACGTGATCTTCCTCTTCATGGAAGGCGGGCCGAGTCACCTCGACATCTGCGATCCGAAACCGCTGCTCAACAAGCTCGCCGGCCAGCCGCTTCCCGAGAGTTTCGGCAAGGTGATCACCGCCATGGGCGAGTCCAAGGCACCCCTGCTGGAATCCCGGCGGACCTGGAAGCAGCATGGCCAGAGCGGCCTGTGGTTCTCCGACTGGATTCCACACATGGCGAAACTGGCTGATGACTGGTGCGTGGTGCGCTCCTGCGTGAGCGATGGCATCAACCACGCGGGCGGCGTGTGCCAGATGAACACCGGCGCGATCTTCGGGGGGCGTCCCTCCCTGGGGAGCTGGGTGAGCTACGGCCTCGGCACGGAAAACCAGAACATGCCCGCCTTCGTGGTGATGAAGGACAGCGACACGGACGTGGTGAATGGCGTGCGCAACTGGAGTGCGGGCTTCATGCCAGCAGTGTATCAGGGTGTGCTGTTCGATGATGGGCCCCAGCCCATTGCCAATTTATACACGCCCAAAGGCATCACGGAGGACCGCCAGCAGGGCAAGCTGGCTTTCCTGAACTCGCTGAACCATCAGCACGCCAAGAGCCGGAAGGAGAATTCCGAGCTGGATGCACGCATCCGCAGCTATGAACTCGCCTTCCGCATGCAGGCAGAGGCTCCCGGCGCGGTGGACCTCAGCCAGGAGACGGAGGCGACCAGGCGGCTTTACGGGATGGACGCACCGGAGACGGAAAACTTCGGACGCATGTGCCTGCACGCCCGCCGCCTGGTGGAGCGCGGAGTGCGCTTTGTGCAGCTCTATCATGGCGCCGGAAGCAAGTGGGATGCGCATGACAAGATCGAGGCAAACCACACAAAGAACTGTGGGCAGATGGACAAGCCGGTCGCGGGCCTCATCCGCGACCTGAAGCAGCGTGGCCTGCTGGATGAAACGCTCGTCATCTGGGGCGGTGAGTTCGGCCGCACGCCAATGTCCGAGAAGGGCGATGGCCGGGATCACAACCCCACCGGCTTCAGCATGATGATGGCGGGCGGCGGCGTGAAGGGTGGCAGCGTGATTGGAGAGACCGACGAACTCGGCCTGCACGCCATCAAGGACAAGATGCATGTGCATGACTTCCACGCGACCATCATGCACCTCCTGGGCGTGGACCACACCCGCATGGTGTATCATCACAAAGGCCGTCCCGAGCGCATCGACCAGAATGAGGGCAAGGCGTACAAGAAGATTGTGGGGTAACTGTCAGGCTGGGGGCGTGGCGGTTGCCGTCACGCGGTAGGCAGCCTTGAGCTTGGGATCTGTCTGGGGGTGCGTGCCGCGATAAACCAGCAGCAGGCCCAAACGAGGATGCTCGCTCGTGTTGGGTGCGGAGTGATGAATGGTCTGGCACTGATGAATGAGTGCATCCCCAGGCTCCAACAGGCCGCAGAATTGATCTGAAACTGGAATGGCAGGCGGGTCCGCAAGGCCAATCGAATTCCCCTTCATCCCCGAGGGCCTGGTGGGAAGCATGCCTTCTTTGTGCGAGCCACGGACGTAGTACACCGGACCATTCTCCAGCGTCACCGGGTCCATGGCGACCCATATGGTGAGCATGTCCGGGGGTGATTGGCAGAAGTAGGCGTTGTCCTGATGGTAGGGCACGCCGGAGCCAACCCTCGCCGGCTTGTTGAACGTCTCCACAGCCACGAGCAGCGGCTCGCCATGCACAAGCTGGCCTGCCAAGGCCACGATTACTTCGGTTTCCACCATCCTGCAGAACTCAGGATGGTGCAGCTCCATGCGCCACAGGTTGCGCACCGTCACTCCATCGGCTTCAAGCGTGCGCGCATCCAGAGGCTTCTCAGGGAGATCCTCGCGCATGTACCTTTCGATTTCCGCCCGATGGATATCCAGCTTCTCCCGATTGAACAGTCCCGGGACACGCACGACTCCGTCACGCTCGTAGTCGTCAAGAATGCTCCGAGTATCCAATGCAGTCATGGGAATCCCAACGCCCCTGACGCCTGTCTTGTTTCATCCCTGACTTCACCGGATCACCAGCACAATCGCCGCCAGCATCATGGCGGCGCCGAGCATGCGCCAGCGCAGCACGCGCGCGCCGAGGTGCTATTCCTGATTGGAGAACCAGTGGCCCACCATCCACACCATGGCCACGCTGAGCAGGCCGCGGGAGGCGTAGATGACATTCGCTGCGGTAGCCTGCCCATGCAGGGCCAGCACGCTCACGAAGATGATGCTCTGCGTGCCCAGGAGCAACGAACCCATCAGCAGCCACGGCCAGGCGCCCGTCGGCACGCTGCGCAGTGGCGCCTTGAACATGAAGATGAGTGAGAATGAGAGAATCCCATTCATCCAGAAAATCATCGGCAGCAGCCTGCCCACACCCCAGTCCGGCCCCCACTTCTGCACCAGCACGTCGAACATGGCGAAGCACACCGCTCCCGCACCGCCTGCCAGCAGAGTGATGCCAATGTTGCGCGGCGGGCTGTCACCGTCCTTCTGATTCAGGAATGCCACCCCGAGCACGCTGAGCAATGCTGCCGCCCAGAGCTTCAGGCTCACCGGATCCCCGATGATCATCGGCGTGAAGAATGCGATGAGCACCACCTTCAGCCCAAAGACGGGCACGGCGATGGACACATCCCCCTTCTCCAGTGCGAGGAACTGGCTGATCTGCCCAAAGAAGAGACAAAAGGCGATGATGGCAGGCTGCCAGAGCTGTTCTGTCTGTACATCCTTCCCGCCCAGCAGCCACAGCAGGGAAAAGAGGCCTGCCACCACAAGATTCGCCACAAACGTCGTCCGCCACAGGCCCACGCCCAGTTGGCTGGAGCGTTTCAGGATGAGCGCGCTGAAGGTGTAGAGAAAGGCCGCGAGAAGGGGGTAAATGACGACGGGGAGCGGGACGTGCA